>CAZDLH010000020.1:0-12418 GCA_964505925.1 uncultured Burkholderiales bacterium | reverse complement strand
GCGCGCTCTGTCCGATCGGAAACTGGCTGCGGAATCCGCGGCCTACCGGACCTCTAGGTCTCTACAGACCGCCAACGCCTCCTTTCAGCTCTCCTCCACCCTCTTTTCGCAACTGGACCGGATCGATCCGAGCCTCTTCAATAACGTCATGAGCGGGATGCTGGAAACCACCTCGATCAACTCGGTAGCGTGGGCTTTCGAGATCACTAGAGAAGCCCTGGAGCTCTCGAGCGCCCAAGGCGGCTCCTCCGCTGGCACCCAGAGCGGCGCCTCGCCCCAAAGCTCCGCATCCTCCTCCGAAGCGGCTCGGCTCGAAAAGGCCGGCATCCCGTTAGAGCTCCTGGAGTTCCTCCGCCCCGAGCTCCGGCACGAACTCCTGGAACGACCCAGAGTTTTTCTAGTCGGACTCAACGCTGGCAATATTAGGTATCTCCAGTTGGGACTAGAGCTTCTCGAGCAGCCCGAGCTGGAGCAGGCGGTGATCCGAGCTTTAGAATCGGCGAGCCCCACCCCTGCGGTGATCCTAGACCCCAACGGAGCCACCCAGTACCTTCTACTGATGGTGCCGATCGTGGTCTTTGAGGGGGAAGGTCTCGGAATTCTACTCGCCGACGTGAGGCTCGACCAGGTCCTCGCGGAAACCCAGAGCGAACGATACCCGGACCTTCAGCTCTCGCTGTACAGTCAGTATCCTCCGCTACCAGGAAGCCGACCGGATTGGAGTTCGAGCGCCGACGAAGAGGTGACCGAAGAGGTGACCGAAGGGGCGACCGGAGTGCTTCTGGCCGAAGTACCGATCCAGCTCGGACAACAGCGGTGGACCCTGCGCGTCGCCAGCCCGGAGCTCCCGAGAACGGTGGCTCCCGAGGCGGGCGCTGCCGGGCTGATAGGACTCCTTTTCACTTTGGCGCTCTCCGGTTACGGACGGCTCCTGCTGATCCGGTTCGATCAGCGCTTCCTGCTCGCCGATGAGAACCGAGACAAGCTAGAAACGCGAGAGCAAGAGTATCGAGCTTCCCAACAGAGGCTAGAGCACGCCGAAGAACGATACCGCGACCTCTTCGAGAAGAGCCAAGCCCTCATCTGGACCCAGGACGAACAAGGCCAACTGCTCTCCATCAACCCCGCAGCGGCCGTATCGCTCGGGTACGCTCTAGAGGAGATGCAGGGGCGACCCCTACGCGAATTCGTCATACCTACCGAGCGCCACACCTTCCCCGACTATGTGGAAAAAAGTAGAACCCAGGACACCAGCAAAGGCCTCCTAAAGCTCTACACTAAAAACGGAGCTACTCGATTCTGGATGTACCAGACGAGCCGACTCATCGAGGGGGACACCGTCTTGATCCGCTGTCACGCACTCGATGTCACCGAAAGTCAGCAGGCCGAGCGGGAACTCGAAAGGCTAAGTCGGCGTAACGAGCTGATCCTAGAGTCCGTAGGCGACGGGATCTACGGGATCAACCTGGCCGGAGAGTGCACTTTCGTCAACCCCGCCGCCCTGACGTACACCGGCTACTCCCGAGAGGAGCTCCTCAAAGCCGTGCAGACCATGCACGACATTCTGCAGCCGGAACGCCCCGACGGTTCGCAATATTCATGGGAGGGGTCCCCCAGCTTCGCCACTCTCTACGACGGGGAGATCCGCCGGGTCAGCGATGAGGTGATGTGGCGAAAAGACGATACCTGCTTCCCGGTAGAGTACGTGGTGACACCGATCGTAGAAGACGACGACCGCATCTTGGGCGCCGTGGTCACCTTTCAAGACATCACTGAGCGCCGCGCTGTAGAACAGATGAAGAACGAATTCATCTCCATCGTCAGCCACGAGTTGCGGACCCCTCTCACCTCTATACGTGGGTCCCTCGGCCTGCTCGCCAGCGGGCTTCTCAAGAAACACCCAGAAAAAGCCGACAAGCTACTCAAGATCGCCGTGGAGAACACGGACAGGCTGGTGCGACTGATCAACGACATTTTGGATATGGAGCGCTTGGAATCCGGGAAGGTCAGTATCGAGCAGGTCGAGTGCGACCTAGACGTACTGATGAAGAACGCTGCCGAGACCATGCAGTCGATGGCCAACGCTAACGAGATCGAACTGGAGCTCGAAGCCTACGACGTGAAGGTGTGGGCCGACTCCGACCGAGTGCTCCAGGTTCTGACGAACCTGCTTTCGAACGCCATCAAGTTCTCCGAGCCGAACGCCAAGATCTTCATGTCGGCCGGACCGTTCGATGGGGAGTCGTCCGACTGGGTGGAAGTGCGCATAGAGGACAAAGGCCGCGGGATCCCTCCAGAGAAGCTGGAGGGGATCTTCGAGCGTTTCGGACAGGTCGACGCTTCCGACTCTCGAGAAAAAGGAGGCACCGGGCTCGGTCTGCCGATCTGCCGCACGATCGTCGAGCAGCACGGCGGCCAGATCTGGGCGGAGAGCGTACCGGGAGAAGGGAGCGTATTCAGGTTCACTCTACCGACCGTGAAACCCCTACCTCCGGCAGACAGAGCTAAGAGCTAGAGGCTCTCCGTCACCGCGGAGGCGGGGGAGTCCGGTTTAGCGAGCAGCCGATAGCTCCCTTTCTCGACCTGTAGGATATAGGTCGGCCGCAGCTCGAGATTCGAAGCCAAAGCCAACGGGCCGCTCACCCCTTCGTAAGGGGGGTGCTCCACCCCGATCGCTTCGAAATAGGTCATCAGATCTTCCCGCTCTGCACCGGCATCGTCGAGCGCCTCGACCGCTAACATCAAGGAGTCGTAAGCGTTCACCTCGCGGTGGCTCGGTCGACGATCACCGAAGACCTGCCGAAACTCTCTGAGAAACTGGCGGTCCCCTTTTTCTGGCACATAGTAAGTGGACAGCAGCAGCCCCTCCACGACCTCGGGACCGCGCCGAAAGATGTTATCGGAGAACCCCGCGGTCTGGGCCCCGATCAGGGCGTCCCATCCGGCCTCTCGGGCAGCCTCACACAGTCCGATGACCGGTGGCGTCCGGTACTCCGCCATGAATACGGTGTCGGCTCCCTTTCCTTGGGCTCGCTCGACGAAGGCTGTGAAGTCGACCTGGTTTTCGGGATACGACTCCTGGTAGGCGATCAGACCGCCTTCGCTCTGAAAAGCCTCCATGAAAGCCTCGCCTAAAGAGCGGGACACGATACTGTTGTCGTTGCTGAAGACGGCCAGGTTACGTCCCCCCATCTCATACATGGCGCGGGCTAGGGCGGTCACCTTATTGAGATCCGTATCAGCCAGGCACAGCATGTATCGACCGGACGATGAGATCTGGGGGTCCGAAGCCACCGGCGCGATCGTCGGAAGGCCCTGGCTGTTGACCAAGGGCGCTACTAAGCGCGCGGCTTGACTGGTGTACGGACCGATCAAAAGGGGCACCTCGGGATCACGAGCTAACTGACCCACCGCCTGTAAAAGACGCTCGGGGTCCGAGCGATCGTCGTGAAGGTCGATGACCACCAGCGGACGGGTCCCGACCCGAAGACGGTTGAGTTGACTCTGGGCCAGAGCGTAGCCGTACAGGAGCTGAAAGCCTTCGCGTTCGACCCCGTGCCACGAAGAGACGACGGGCAGCCGAAGCAACGGTAGCCCGCTCATCTGGGCGTAGGCGTTGTTCTTGAGAATGTGGGCTTCGGCATCCTGCGGATAGCGGGTGACGATCCGATCGAGTAGGGCTAAGGCCGCATCGTACTGCCCTTCCGAGAGCAGTACGCGAGCCTGCTCTTTGGGCTCTGCTGTGGTGTACAAGAGCTCGGCTATCTGATCTTCAGCCGTCGTAGGTGAGCCGCCGCCGCCGTCTCCCCAACTCAGAAACGGCAGAAAGAATCCAACTAGAAGAAAGAGAGTCCCGGCCACCAAGAGCGCTGGAAGGCTAGGTGGGGTCCCCAACGGCGAACGCAGACTCGGAGCCCGCCGAGTTAAGCGCAAAGGCTTCGGGGAGTCGAATTTCAGCGCTTCTTGCCTCCCGTGATGAGGTCGCGCCATCGCCTCTTGATGGCGGTCGTCGCTGAGCAGGATCAAGAGGTCTTTGATCAGCTCGGAGGCGTTGCGGTACCGTTGAGCGGGGTCCGGCTGCAAACAGCGTAAGACGATCGCTTCGAGCCCAGGATCGATCTCGGGACGGTACGGGCGGATCCGGTGACTCCCGTAGATCGGACTCGGCGGCTTTCCGGTCAGTACGAAATACAGGGTGGCGGCCCAGGAGTAGAGGTCTGAGCGGGGATCGCTCTGCCCGGAATCCTCCCACTGCTCGGGCGGCGCGTAGCCGACGGTTCCGCTCGCCTGTGTATCCCGCGCCTTACCGGGCTCGAAATGGCGAGCGAGGCCGAAGTCGATCACTTTGAGGTGACCGTCCTCGGTCAAAATGATGTTCTCGGGCTTCATGTCCCGAAAGATGATGGGTGGCGATTGGCGGTGGAGATAGTCGAGGACTTGGGCGAGCTCCAAGGCCCAGCCCAGAGCCACCGTATCACTGGGAGCGCCGCGGGACTGAACCCTTTGGGCTAGGGTCTCCCCCTCGATGTACTCCATCACGAGATAGTTGCGTCCCTCGATGGTGAACACATCTGCGATATGGGGCAAGCTGCGATGCCGGAGACCGGCCAGAAACTTGGCTTCCCGCTCGAAGCTGTCCTTGACCTGCTCGGCTACGCCCGGCTCGTGCAGCATCATCTCCTTGAGCGCCCACTGCTTACCGGAAAGTCGCAGGTCCTCGCAGAGGTAGACCGCCCCCATGCCGCCCCGACCGAGATAACGAACAACCTTATAGCGGTTCTGGACGACCTGTCCGAGTTCCAGCCGCGGCGATGCAGAAGAGCTCATCTGACCCCTTCTCTTCCAAAAGCTCTTGACGACTCCTCGTTCGCAGAGCCACGGCGCTGAAAGGTCCGACAGTCAGTCCCGTCTCCAAAGGAAGTGAAAAAGGAAAACATGTAGGGAGCAGGAGGGTCTGTGAGAAGGCTACGGCATGGAAAAAAAATCAAGCTGCCCGACCTGTAAAGGCTCCCGCGAAACCCGTCGGGACTACCTACCCAACGCCATGTGGCTTCCTTGTCCCCAATGTTCACCACAGCCCAGGAGGATCCGCTCCCGACGCACCTTCGCCCAACAGCGCCTTACGGACTTGAGTTTCGGTCAAGCGAAACGCCGATTGGCCTAGGGCTAAAGGATGAAGGGAGCTCCCTCTCCAGGGGAGGTCGACCGCTCCGAAGAAGTGGAACCTCGCATGGAAGAAGCGAGCCTCTCGATCCTCTTGGTCGAAGATCACTTAGCGACCCGCCGCGCCTTCAGCGATCTGCTAGAGTCCTGGGGGCACCGCGTGGTTCAGGCTGGAGATGCCCTTCAAGCGATGGAGCGTCTCGGCCACCACCTGGATATCCAGGTGGTGATCACCGACTGGATGATGCCCGGAATGACGGGCTTGGAGCTGTGTCGCTGGATCCGTCAGCAAGAGGTAGTCAAGAACGTCTACCTCGTGGTCATGACGGCTCGGTCCGACAAGGAAGACCATCTGGCCGCGCTGGAGGCGGGTGCCGACGCCTTCATCTCCAAAACCTTGGACGCCGCCGAGCTCCAACTACAGTTGAGGGTGGCCGCCCGACTGCTGACCTTAGAGCTGAAACTTCAGCGGGAGCTGGCCGAGTCCGCGAGAGCCAATCGGAAGCTTCTCGACAGCAACCGAGAGCTTCAGGCCGCCCGACGCCAAGCTGAAGAGGCGAATCGGGCAAAGGATATCTTCTTGGCCAACGTCTCGCATGAGATCAGGACGCCCATGACCGGGATCCTAGGCCTAGCCGAGCTCTTGGCCCAAGATGACCAGCTCTCGAAAGCAACTCAGCAGTACATCTCCTACATCCATCAGAGCGCGCAGAACCTGCTCGACGTCATCAACAAGGTTCTCGACTTTTCGAAATTGGAAGCCGAGAGCATGGACCTCGTAGATGGGAGCTTCTCGCTTCGGGAGGTCCTAGATTCCGCCCTCGCACCGTTTCAAGGACTCGCCCGCCGGGCTCGCATCCCCCTCTTGGCCGCGGTTGGCCACGAGGTCCCGGACCAGCTCCTCGGAGACGAGATCAAGCTAAGGCAGATCTTGATCAATCTCGTGGGCAACGCTCTGAAGTTCACGGAATCCGGCTGGGTGAGCCTACGGGTCACCGAGGAGGACGACCGGTTCCTGTTCGAGGTGGAGGACACCGGGTGCGGTATCGCCAGAGAACATCTCGGCAAGATCTTCGAAGCTTTCCGGCAAGCGGACGACTCCTTCAACCGGAGTGCCCAAGGGACCGGACTCGGTCTAGCCATCACTCAGTCGTTGATCTTGCTGATGGGGGGCCACGTCGAGGTCCACTCGGAGCTCGGTCTAGGCTCTATCTTTCGCGTCCACCTTCCCCTGCGAGCCCCCCAGCGCCCGCCGGAAGGCACCGCTCCACCTCCCGTTAGACTCGATGTGACCCCTGGGGAGCTCTCCCAGCGCCTCGAAGGGCTCTTCGCTCTAGCTGGTCAGGGCGTCGTAGAGGGCGCCGACGCCCCTTCCTTAAGTTGGGAGGAGGACGGCGCCCAGCTCTTGCGCGATGAGAGCACCTGGAGCTTCGGTTGGAGCCTCACCACTTGGGCCCTCCAAGCGCACCTTTCGGGAGAGGTCCCCGCCGAGAGCGCAACCTCGTCGGACGGTGAGGTCGAACTCCTCCCCCAAGACGACACCCTCCGAGAGCCGCCGCCCGCTCGACCGACCAGACGGCTCTTGATAGCCGACGACAACGCCATCAACCGCCGAGTCCTAAAACTTAGCCTGGAGAAGCGAGGGTTTACGGTTGAGCCGGTCGCCGACGGACGTCAAGCGGTCGACCGATGGACCCAGGTCCAACCCGATCACTTCGACTTGGTGATCTTGGATCTACAGATGCCTGAACTAGACGGCCTTTCAGCGGCGCGGGAGATCCGCCGGCTGGAGTCGGAAACACTAAGAAAGAGGATACCGCTGATGGCTCTGACAGCCCGCACCATGGAAGAGGATAAAAGAACCTGCCGCGATGCCGGTTTCGATACCGTAGCCACCAAGCCGCCAGTTATGGAAGACCTACTCAAGACCATCCACCGACTGATCGAGGAGCACCAGTCATGAGGACAGTTTCGTTCCAGAGATTGATTCAGATTACCATCTTTGCATTTTTCTTCTACATCGTGGCCTTCGGAATGTCGTCGGTGACCGCGCTCAACAGCCTCTCGAGAAGCGTGGAGCGCTGGAGCCAATCTTCGGAGATCAGGGTGCGATTGGGCCAAGTGTACAACATACTCTTGGAGGCCGAGTCCTCTCAGAGAGGCTTCCTCTACACCGGCCGACGAGAGTACCTCATATCGCTCGCGGATCGAAAACTAGACCTGGACAAAAACCTCGAAGAGCTCCGGGAGCTGATCGTCAACGAAGCCCAAGAACGACGGCTGGCGAGTCTCGAGCCTAGAATGAAGCAGCGGATGGACACCATCGAGGAGACCATCCGCTTGAGCAACGCCGGCGACACCGAAAAGGCCAGAGAGATGGTCCTCTCCGATTTCGGCCGCACCCTGATGCTCGATATCTCCAAGGAACTCAATCTGCTTTTCGAATCGGAGCGGGAATCCATCGTTCAGCACCAGGAGCTCAACGACCGCTTGGTGAGGAACCTCCAGCTTTTTCTGGTACTGGGAACACTGGGCTTCGCGATCTTGGCGGTCGTCGTGTATCACATCAAGATCCGCAGGCTCGAACCGCTCCACCGCCTAGTGGATCAGTCCGTACAGATCTCCCAAGGAAACCTCTCCGTGAACCCTCTCGCCATCGACGTCCGAGATGAGATCGGTATCGTTTCGGAGGCCTACAACGAGATGCTCAAAGGGCTGTCTAAAGTTTTCAAGCGGACTCGAGAGGCAGAGAACAAGATTCAGCTCATCAGCGCGAGTTTAGCTCGAAGCTCGGCAGAACAGGCTTCCTCGTCGGTCCAGCAGTCGACAGCGGTCCAAGAGACCGCCGTCACCCTCGAGGAGCTGTCGCAGTCGGCAGCTCAGATCGCCGACCGCGCCTCCAAAGTCGGGGGCGAGTCTCGCGTCACCTCCGAGAGCGGCCAACGCGGATTGAAGACCCTGGAGCAGTCTCTCAAGCTTGCCGAACTAGCCCGTAGGGGGGTCGAAGATGTCGCAGCCACAGTCGTGGATCTGGCCCAACAGGCCCAGGATCTCGAAGCCATCGTGGTCTCGGTGAACGAACTCGCCGAGCGTTCCAACATCCTGGCCATCAACGCCTCCATCCAGGCGGCAGCGGCCGGCCCCCAAGGCGCCACGTTCACGGTGTTAGCCGACGAGATGAGGCTGCTCGCGAACCGGTCGAAGGACGCCACCATCGAGGTCCGCCAATCGCTCCAGGACATCCGCAACGGAATCCATAAGGCGGTGATGCTGGCGGAGGAAGCCGTCAAACGCTCCGAGTCCGGAGAGTCGAACAATCGAACCACGGAAGACGGCATCAGAGACCTGGTAGCATCGGTAAAAAAGAGCGACGACGCCTTTCAGCAGATCGTGGCAGCCACTCGACAGCAGAGTCACGCCTTTAACCAGGTGGAGGAAGCGTTGGTCTCCATTCAAGAGACGTCGCAACAGGCAGAAAAGGGCAGCCGGGACCTCGAAGCCCAGTCCCAGCAGCTGATCGATCTCTCCGAGCAGCTCCACCGCTCACTGGCCCGATACGAGCTTCACACCGACGAAGAGAGCTGAGTTCACCCGTGCACCCCCCCGTTCGCAACCCCGAGGAAGAGATTGACCGATGTTCACTTTCGTCCTAACGGAAACGGCTGATTACGGGTTCGCCTTCCGCCTCGAGGATGTGCAGGAGGTCTTGCTTCTACCCCGGCTAGTGGACCCTTTGAGCTACGACCCGCCCGACGTGGAGGGCTGGCTCGTGCTGCCGGAGAGTCGTCACCCGGTACGCTCTTTGGCGCGAGCTCTAAAGCTCGACGAGGAGCCCCCCGCTCTGTCCCACCATCTCGTCTTGGTCAGGGACGCTGTGCAGACCGCTTGGCGGGTGCGGGAGACGCTCGAGGTGATCCACCAGTCCGGTAGCGATCTGGAGATCATCTCGTCGGGCGATCGGGACTTCGCTCCTTTTTCTGCAAGCTTTCGGCGGGGGAACCAGGTATTTCGCATTCTCTCCCTCGAAGCTTTGCTGCGAGGAGATCAGAAGAAAGGTTGACAGACTTCGACTTTCAAAAGCTCGAAACAGAGCTGGGCGTAGCCGTCTCCGAACGGCGCAGAGTACGCCTCGCAGAGATCGGCGTTCCCTCCGACCGAGAGGTGGCTCTCGAGCTTTTGACCAACGGTCAGACCTACTTCTATCGTCATCGGGAGCAGTGCGAGGCGTTTCGGCGCCTCCTCAAACGACGCCCCCTCCCCCGTCCTTATCGGATACTCTCGGCTGGCTGCTCCACCGGTTGCGAACCGTACACCATCGCACTGCTCCTCGAGTCGGTCGGTCGTGAGGGTGAGGTCGTCGGCACCGATATCCATCCGGGTCGGCTAGCCATGGCTCGTCGAGGCATATTTCCCAAGAGCCGGATGAACCGCGTCCCGGCCAACGAACTGGAGACCTATTTCACCCCCGTGAACAGCGGTCACTACTCCGCTTCGGACGCTCTTCGACGGAGGATCACTTTTGTGGAGGAGAACCTTTCGAACCCCGAAGCCTCTCTCTTTCAAGAGAGTTGGGACGCCATCTTCTGCCGTAACGTTTTGATCTACTTCCGAGAGGATCGGGCCCGGGACCTGATGGACCGCTTGGTCGAGTCGCTCCAAGTTGGCGGAGCGCTCATACTGGGCTTTCCCGAAGCGTTCTACGGCCTGCGTCACCCTGGCCTCAAGATGCTCGCCTCAAAGAAGGCGATATTCCAAAAAGCCCAAGCTCGAATAGATGCCGCCCCCCCCCCGTCCGAGCCTCTCATGTTTTTGGGCGAAGAGACCTTTCTGGCCGGGGTAACCCTCCACGCCCAAGGCCGCCTCGCCGAGTCGGAGGCACAGCTGATGGTGTCCCGAGAGCAGCAGCCCAGGTTCTGCCTGGTTCACTATTTTCTAGCGCGCCTGTACGATGAGAAACGCGAACCGGATCGAGCTAGACAGTCCCTAGAAGAGTTCTTCAACACTTACGACAGTCGGGATCCTCTGTTGGTTCTATTCCTGGCTAAACACGGCCTCACCCACGAACAGTTACTGCTGGCTGGCCAACGCCTATCGGCTCGCCTATCCGTTCGCAGAGTCACGAACGACGACCCTGTTGGGATACCGCGTGGATCTGTCTGAATCGACCCAGCACATCCTTGTCGACCGAGCCCAACACTATCTGCATCGGAGTCGCAGCCGAGCTGAAGAGGGCACCCGGTGGCTCTTTGCCGAGACCGTCCAGACGGGCTGGTGCTTCCCGATGAGCGGCGTGAAAGAGATCCTGGAACAGTGCGTGGTCACCCCCTTGCCCCCGCAAACCAGATGGTATGGTCACCCGTGCTGCGGCCTCATCTTGTACCAGGCCCGACCGCTGCCTCTGCTCTCGTGGAGCAGCCTGGTGTACGAAGAAGCCAAACAAGAGTGGTCCGAGCCGCCCTGCTTAGTGCTAGCCTCGGGAGAGTTAGCCCTCAAGATGCCCAGTCGGGTCTCCATCCACACCGAGCGCTTCGAGATGGAAAGCAAGACTAGTCAAGCTTTCCGTTTGGGAAGACTCAGCTCCGGCTATTCGGTGGCCCACCTCCTGCCGCTGGGGGTAAAGCTGTTGTGAGGAAAGCCCGAGAGAACCTGAGAGCTTCGCTAGAGGTCGCCTTTCAGGAGGAGTTCGAGGGCGAGATCAACGCTATCCGTCGCGACTGGCAAGCTTTCGTAAGCGGGCAGTCCTCCGGCGAAGAGCCGCTTCTAACGGCTCGCCAGCGTCTGCACAGCTTGAAGGGCACCACTAGACTGCTCGGTTTAGGGGATATCCCTGAAGAGGTCCACCAGCTCGAAGAGATCGTCTTGGACACCGCTAACACCGGCACCCCGATCAACGATTTCCTCCAACGATTCGACCAGCTCGTGGATCGAGTCAACGCCATTCTCAGCGCCGAACCTAAGGGCGAGACGCCCATCTATAGCGTGTTGGTCGAGGCTTCCGACACGAGCTGGATGGGCTACCGTGAGGCCTTCAATTTCCTCTTAACGGTCAATGAACTCTCGGGCGTGAGCGCCCAACTGGAGCGAGAGCTCGACAGTTTCGGCGATCTAACTGCAGCCGAAGAGCTGGTCCGCAGCCGCTGCCAAGAGCTGGTCTTGAGACTTCAGAACCGAATAGAGAAAGCGGCAGACCAGGCCCGATCCCTGTCGCTACTGCCGTCCTCCGAGGTCTTTTTAGGTCTCCAAGAGCTGGCCGAGCAGGCAGCTGCGGATCAAGGAAAATCCGTCTCGGTCCGATTCCAGGTCGATCAGGACAGGATATCTCGGGAGCTCGTCTTGTCGCTGCGAGCCTCCATGGTTCACCTCACGCAAAACGCCATCTCCCACGGGATACCAGACGCCGATGGGGTCATCGAGTTCACCTTTCAGCGCTCCGCCGGCAACCTGATCTTTTCCATCGCAGACAACGGCCGAGGTCTCTCCCTCGACGAGCTTCGCAACGCCGTGGTCGGCCAGAATCTGCTATCGCCCACCGAATGGGAGAGCCTGAGCGAAGAGGAGCAGCTGAACTGGATCTTCCAGCCGGGAATAAGCACTCGGGAAGAGGCCGACCAGCTCTCCGGGCGAGGTCTAGGTCTGAACATCGTTCGGCAGAACGTGGAGCGCATGGGGGGCAGAGTCGAAGTCGACATCTCCCGACCCGGCACCACTTTCCGGCTTCTGGTACCGCAGCAGTGGAACATCCGTAAGACCCTCCGGATCTTCTGCGGAGAGAACTCCTATCTCGTCCTTCGCGACGGCCTGCGATCGGTCGTCGCATACCCCTTGGAGTCGGCCTCCGAGGACCCTCCCCCGAGCCTGGAGCAGCTCCTGGGCTTCCCGGCGAGCGTTCCTTCGAGCTCCTGCAGATACGGTCTTATCATCGAGGAATCCCCAGGGCACCTCCGGGAGGTCGGGGTCGACGGTATCGAAGAGATAGAGGAAGGCTTAGTACTGCCGATGGAGGGGTTCACCTATCTCCACCCCTCCATCGTCGGGTGCGGATCCGTGGGGGCGCGCGCCGTACCGGTGGTCTCGTTATTGGCCCTGCAGAAGCGCCCGTCCCCACCTCTCGTACACCCCCACTCGCCCGCCGATGCGCCTAAGCCTGCGACCGTTCTGGTCGTGGACGATTCGACGACGACACGCAGCCTAGTTTTGAGCATCTTGAGGTCGCAGGGCTTTGAAGTCGAGATCGCAGCCAACGGCCTAGAGGCCC
>CAZDLH010000019.1:0-12647 GCA_964505925.1 uncultured Burkholderiales bacterium | reverse complement strand
AGGAACTCGCTAGCTGGCGCCCGGAGGATCTCGAAGCGGGCATCGAAGGGCTGGTCCGGGCGGATTTTCGTAGTAAAGGGGGGGCCGAGGGCGGCACCCCACGCCTTCTACTGCAGATGCTGATCCTTCGTCTGTGCTCCCGAAGACGTCGCGGTTAATACTCCGACCAGAGCCGAAGGCCAGCGCTACATCCGTTCGACGGTCGCTATACCTAAAAGGCCCAACCCGGTGGACAGCGCCTTGCGAGTCAGAGCGCACAGGTGAAGTCGGCTCTCCCGAATCCCCCCTTCAGCCTTCAGCACCGGACAGGTCTCGTAAAACTTCATATAAGCCCCGGAGAGTCCGTACAGGTAGTCGGTCAGAAGGTTGATACGCCAATCGGCAGCGGCCGCGGAGACCGCTTCGGGAAGTCTGAGCAGCGCTAGACCGAGGGCGCGCTCGGCTGGCTCCCGAAGTACGATCGGAGCCTCGAGGGCCGAAACTCCCGCCTCTCGCAAAATGGAAGCGATCCGAGCGTAGGCGTACATCAGGTAGGGGGCCGTGTTGCCTTCCATCGCCAGCAGTTTGTCCCACGAAAAGATGTAATCGGTCTGTCGATTCTGACTCAGATCTGCGTATTTGAGGGCGCCGATCCCGATCTTTGCCGCGATCTCTTGCTTGCTGAGCCCTTCCGTGACGGCCTCGTCGGGTACGAACGACTCCGCTCTGGCCACCGCTTCGTCCAGGAGGGTAGACAGCTTGACGTTCTGACCGTCCCTCGTCTTCAACGGCTTGCGATCGGGTCCGAGCACCGTTCCGAAGGTGACGTGCTCGAGTTCCATCTCCCGACCGTCGGCAAGCTGGTGAAACCCAGTAGCGCGCGCCGTGGCGAAGAGCATCTCGAAGTGGAGACTCTGGCGACTATCGGTCACATAGATCGCGCGATCCGCGGCCAGCTCCCGGGCGCGATAGCGCAGTGCCGCGAGATCCGTCGAGGCGTAGAGAAACGCACCATCGGATTTCTGCACAAGGAAGGGGAGCGGCTCCCCGTCCTGGTTGAGATGGAGCGGTTCTCCCTTCTCATCGCTCAGATAGACGCAGACAGCCCCATCGTCGAGGCGAACCTGGGCCTTCGGGTCTGCGGCGGCCTCCAGACTATCCCGGAGCGACTCGATGGTATCGGGCAGCTGAGGGTTGTAGAAGCTCTCGCCCCGGTCGGCTTCCCGGTCGAGCCGCACGTCTAGCCGCTGGTAGTTCTGATGCAGGTGCTGCCGAGAGGCCTCGATGATCCGCTCCCAGAGAGCGAGATCGTCCGGCTTACCGTTGTGCAGTCCGACCACTGCGTCTTTGGCTCGTCTTTGAAAATCCGGATCCTCTTGAAATCTCTGATGGGCTAGACGATAGGACGCTTCGATATCCGCGAGACCGCCTTCGCGGGACAGTCGAGCGGGATCCTCGCGATAGAAGGCCACGAGCATGCCGAACTGAGTACCCCAGTCTCCCAGGTGGTTCTGAGGCAGAGGTCTGTGCCCTAGATACTCGCAGATCCTAACGATAGCGTCGCCGAGAATGGTACTTCTGATATGCCCGACGTGCATCTCCTTGGCGATATTAGGAGACGAATAGTCGACCACGATCTTCTGGGAGGCCGCGCTCTGCTCGGCGGGGCTAAAAGCGGTAGGGGAGTGCAGCCGTTCGACGAGCGCACCGTCAGCAAGAAAAAAGTTAAGGAAACCCGGACCCGCCACTTCGACCCGCTCGACGAATCCCGCGGCTTCGGGTCGTTCTTCCAAGGCCTTCGCCACTTCGGCTGCCAGTTCCCGAGAAGGCCGCCCGAGCTTCTTCGCTAACGGCATCACGGCGTTGCTCTGGTAGTCGCCGAAGCTAGGGTTCTTCGGAACTGCGAGAAGTGCGGAGATCGCATCGGAGGGTAGACCCGTACAGTCCGTGACGGCCTGAATGACCAGCTCTCCTAGATCCGCTCGAAGACAAGGTAAGGATTGGGAAACGACTTTCTGCTGCATGGATTGGGTCAATTCCCAACCCGCACAGATTAGCCTGCCTCTTGCTGGAGGAGTTTGAAGAGGTCGGCCCCGTACTTTTCGAACAGCTCCTCGAGAGGCACGTCCCCTTCAAAAAAGAGGTTGTCCCGAAGAGCCTCGAGCGAAGTGATAGCTTCGAATCTCAGAACGAAGGCCTGCTTACCGATCCTCTCCAACCGGAGATGACCGACCTCTCGTAGGGCCCTCAAGAAGGTGACCGCTTCCGCTTGGCGCAATGCATCCACTCTTGTTGGTTTCCGCCGCCGCCCCGAGAGGACCTGCCGCGCTCCAGGAATCGTTCGTCTCATCTTTGCCAGTCGAACAGACTCGGAGCAGGCTTTAACCCCACCTTTCGACGAACTGTCATCAGACCCGACATGAGTGAGGACCAAGATAAGAAGCCGACCCCTCCCGCCACTTCGTTTCTGAAGCAGAACCTCCAAGGATTCCTTCAGCCTCCGCTGCTGGCCACTCCTCCGATGTTCGCCTCGGCCCGGGAGCCGGCTCCCGCCGAATCGGGGAGCCGAGCCGCTGGGGAGGAGGCGGAGAACCAAGCCCTTCCTGATGAGACCGCTCTGCACTTGAGAATGAGCCAGATGGAACTGGCCAATCGACTCAAGCTTCAAGGGGGCGGCACCCAAAAAGCTGTACCCGTGGCCCGCAGCCTTCCGCCGGGAGGGTTCGGTTCGGCGCAAGGCATCATGCATCTGCGACGCGGAGATTTTGGCAAGAAGCCGCAAGCCGTTCAGAGGCCGTCCCTGCCGACACCCGGCGCAGAGCCCGCTGGGGCGAGTCCATCACAAGAGGAGGTCCTCGAGGTGCCTGAAGACTCCGAAGTTCGCACTGACCGCCCCCAGCGCAAGCAGCGAAAATTTCAAAACCCCTCCCTATAGAGAGGGGTTTTTACTAATCCTTATCGTCGGAGTCTTCGGCTTCCTCATCGGCGGTCTCAGCGCCCTCTTCGATCTGTGAAGGGGGCACCAACATCACCCCTCCGAGCTGTTTACGAAGGTCGCGACCGATGGTCGAAACCTCCCGAACCAGAAGGTCGAACAGTTCGAAGTCCGTGACTTTGGAAAGCGGTGCGGCTCCCTCTACCACCAAGACGAGATGCTCCTCGCGCTCCGAGAGTGAAATCCGGGAGAGCACGAGTTCGTCACCGGAGAATCTCAGAGTCTGAGCCCAGTTGAGATTGGTCGGCGCGAGCCCGACCTCCGACTCAGCGAACAGCGCTTGAGCTTCACCGTAGAAATCGCCATCGATGTCAGCGATATACAGAACCGCCTGCCGTCCGTTGCGGTGAACTAAAAAGGTGTCTTCCTCATCGTCATACTCGATACTCAGGTCCCCAGACCCGGACTGAGCCACCCACTCTGCCCACTCATCGAGAAGATGCCCTAGGGGATGTACATCCCCGATACGCTTACTGCTACTATCGACTGCCATGCCGCGGGCTTCGCGTCTGTCGAGAGGAACTCCCCCGTCGCTCCTCCTTCGGAAAACGGTTAGGTTCTGAGCCCGTATCCTCGCTTCATCAAGTAGAGATTGGCTCCGAAGCAGACCGCGGTAAAAAGGCATAGGATCGCGACCCCCACCCCGACGGGAATGTCGCTAACACCTAGAAACCCGAAGCGTAACCCGTTCACCATGTAGAGGATCGGATTGAGGCGACTGAGGAGCGCCCAAGACTCGGGCAGCAGATCGATGCTGTAGAAGACACCGCCAAAGTAGGTCAGCGGGGTGAGCAAGAAGGTCGGAACGATGGCGATATCGTCCCACTTCTTCGCCAACATTCCGTTGGTGAAACCGGCGGTAGCAAAAGTGGTCGCCGTCAGGACGAAAAAGATGAGCACGAGGGGGAGCGAGTGCAAAGACAGCTCAGTGAAGAAGAGGGAGACGAAAAGAACGATCGCTCCAACGAGAAGCCCCCGCGCGGCCCCCCCGACTACGTACGCTGTCACGAGCAGCCAATCCGGGATCGGGCTGACGAGCATCTCTTCCACCGAGCGCTGGAACTTGGCTGAGAAAAATGAGGAGGCCACGTTAGAAAAGGAGCTCGTGATCACGGCCATCATGACCAGCCCCGGAACGATAAACTCGATATATGAGAAGTCTCCAAAGTCTTGAATGCGATCACCGAGAAACCGTCCGAAGACCACAAAGTAGATGGTCATGGTGACCGCCGGAGGTAGAACGGTCTGCATCCAGATTCGCAAGAAGCGAACGATCTCTTTGCGCACTAGCGTAGAGAAAGCGATCCAAAGCTCACTGCGATTCAAACCCGGACCTCCTTCTTGCGCCCCACGAGATCGATGAAGAGCTCCTCGACTCTGTTGGCTTTGTTGCGGAGCCCTTCCACTTCGATCCCGGCCCGGTCGAGCCTAGTGAACACCTGGTTCAGGCTCATGCCTTGACGGACGCGAAGTTCGAGCTTTCTGGGATCAAGGAGGTTGGTCTCTATACCTTCGCCGAGCTCAGGAGCTCGAGAACAGTCCGCAGTGAGTTCACAAAGGAAGGTCTGAGACTCTAGCCTCCTAACGAACTCGTCCACCGATTCACAGGCCAAGACCACACCTTCGTCGATGATAGCAACGTTCCGACAGAGGTTCTCGGCCTCCTCGAGATAGTGGGTCGTCAGTATGATGGTCGTCCCTTCCTTATTGAGTTTCAAAAGAAATTCCCAGAGCGACCGCCGCAGCTCGATGTCTAAACCGGCGGAAGGTTCGTCGAGGATCAGGAGTCTCGGTCGACTCACGAGAGCTCTGGCGAGTATGAGCCTACGCTTCATGCCGCCCGAGAGGTTGCGTCCCGGTTCGTCCTTTTTATCCCAAAGAGAGAGCTCTTTGAGGAGCTTTTCGGCTCGCTCTAAGGCCACTGAACGGGGAATTCCGTAGTAGCCGGCTTGGAAAAGCAGAATATTGATAACCGTTTCGAAGACATTGAAGTTGAACTCCTGGGGTACGACCCCTATACAGCTCTTCACCTTGCTGGGGTTTTCGTCTAGGTCGTAACCGTAGACGTTCACGGTGCCGCTGGTCTTCGTCACCAGTCCGGTCAGGATACCGATCAAGGTAGACTTGCCTGCTCCGTTGGGACCCAGTAGGGCAAAAAAGTCGCCGTCGGCGACTTCGAGGCTCACGCCCTTCAACGCTTCGGGCCCTCGGCGATAGACCTTGCGAAGATCCGAGATGCGTAGAGCAGGCTCGGAGTTGATGGCTTTTCTATTCATGTTAGCTCACATTCGGTGCGGGAGGCGATGGCGACTAGCGGCCTTCCACCCGCCGGGATCTAGCCCTTCCGACGCGCTCGCTTTTGAGAGAAATCTGCCAGCGTTTCAGGACGTTCCTCCCGCCGATTGACAACGCGAGCCAGGACGAACAGCAGATCGGAGAGACGGTTGAGGAAGACCACGCTCCAGTCGTTGATGGGGACCTCCTGGCTGAGAAGAACGGCCGTGCGCTCGCATCGCCGAGCCACGGTGCGAGCCAGGTGCAGCGCCGCACCTCCCGGCCCGCCGCCTGGAAGGATGAACTCTTCGAGAGGGGGGAGTTCGCTCATCAACGACTCCAGGATCTCCTCGAGGTGGTCGACATGCTCCTTTGAAATGCGCGGGACCTCGACGCTCTCCGGTGACGCAAGATCCGCTCCAAGCGTAAAGAGGCGATGCTGCAGCTCTTCTACGATCTCCTTACTCTGGGGGTCCTCGAGGTGAGCCCAAGCCAGCCCGAGACAGCTGTTGAGCTCGTCCACTTCACCGTAGGCGCAGACTCGAAGGGAGCCTTTGCTCACGCGCTGTCCGCCGACGAGCGCGGTCTCCCCTTTATCTCCGGTCTTGGTGACAACTTTAGAAATCCTCATTCGCCGCGGTTCGGACGGCGGTGAGTCAATGCCTCCCACCCGCTGGCCTTTCAGGCTCTTTTCAGCCGGTTCGAATAGGCTATGGATAAGAACTTTCGGAGGCCATCATGCAGATCAGTCCCAACTTTACCGCCAGCAGCCTTACCCGTCCCACCACCTCGGCACCCGCCTCGCCAGTGCAGAGCGAAAGCGCCTCGGAAGCCGAGATTTCACCTGCGGTTCAACAGGAGAGCGTAACCATCAGCGAGGGTGGCTCCGACGATGGTCCCGGAGTTTTTCAGAGGATAGCGCGAGGGGTGGTCGGAGCTACCGCAGCCGTCGTAGGAGCGACCGCCGGCGCTGCTGTCGGAGGGATCTCGACCTCGGACTCCGGCAAAGTAGAGCTGCCCGGACTAGCTCACCGGCTGGCTCGCAAAGGGGGCGCACTCACCGGTCTTGCCGCCGGACTGGCCATCGGACTCTCCGGTGGAGTCGTCGCCCTAGCAGCCGGCGCGGTGCTCGGTCCCATCGTGGGAGCCGTATTCGGTGGAGGTGTAGCCTCGGGGGTCGAAGCCGGTATCGACGCAACGGTCGGAGCCGCTAAGGGCGCCAAAGGCGGCGCGGTCAACGGCTGGCAAGCCGGAACCGGGATGGTGGACCGCCTGTTCGACCGCTTCGCCCGGGAACCCAAAGAGGAACCCCAAGGCGAGCCCAAAGACGGAGCCTCTGTGGGAGGGCCAGCCCTCCAGCCCCAAGAGCCTATTCTGCTGAACTGACGCCCCCGGATGAAAGGGCGACTCTACCAGAATGCGTACAAAAGCAGGCCCGCATAGAAGACGACGCATCCGTAGGTGCCCAGTGCTCCTAGAAAACGGAAAGCGTTCGCCCGGTTTAAAGGGAAGGTCGTAAGCCCCACCACATGGAGGCAGCGCGTAGCCACCACGACCGCCGGAAGCCAGATAGAGAAATGGGGGACAGCCCCCATGGGCAGCACCAGCATCATCGCCATCAGAACGGGATGCCATTCACAGCAGTTGGTGAAAGCCGTCGAAACTCTCCGCAGCGGGTGATCGATTTCGGAGGGCATTCCGACCGAAAGTCGATACTTCCAGCGCATCCGTGAAATGGCGAAGGCGAGAAAAACCTGAATAAGGGCTAAGAGCGCCACAGCGCATACCGCGATCTTCATCCGTGCGAGTACGGCGGTCCGGTGAAGAATTCCCCCGGTTTTTCCCGCCCCCGGAGTGACGAGCTCCGCGGACGAACTATCGAACCGGCTGGAACGCTCTCTTCACAGCGCTGTACAGTTCGGTTTTCTCGGTCAAGATATCGGGAAAGTTGTTGGCCGTACGAGCTCCCGTATTAAACGGTTCGAAGACCTGGGTAGCCGAACGGCCATTGAGAGCGATGCTGTGCAGCCCGTAGGCCTCCTCGTCGTTGTACCCGTTAGGGAAAGGCTCGCCGGTTCTCTGACCGCCCTCTTGCTTGGTGATATCGGTGACGTAACAGCCGTCTATGGAATCTTGCTTCCACCACTCATCGTTCCATTCGAAGTACATCATCCCGACCACGATCGGCGCATTCAGGGCTCTGGGGAGGATAAAATCCAGGGCGCTCGCCGTCTTCTGGAGGGATGCGGGTGTGGCCACGATAGAGTTCACACTGGCCTGGGACGGACTGGCTCCACTGCAGGTACTAGTATCCGTTCGGGTGGTACCGGGAAGGCCGAACTCGGTAAACATCACCGGTTTAGACGCGGCTCCCAACTGAGTGTAGGGCGCTAACGTGGGGTCGATGAGACTGCTCTGGAACGAGTTCACCCCGTAGAAGTCCAGAGAGCTTGCGTATCGCTCCAGTAAGCCGCGATCGTTGGCCTGCCTGACCGCCGAGGGGTTATCAAACCATGAGAAGCCTACGAGCTTATCGGGAGCCTCGCTCTTCACAAAACCGGAGAGGGTCTCGATCTGGCTCCAGTAGAACTCACTACGGCCAGTGTCTCCGCCCCACTCTGGGAGGCCACCCACCTCATTGAAGATCGTAAAACCCATGACCGCAGGATGGGCGCCTACAGACCGTACTGTCTGCCTAAAGTTCTCGAGCCAGAAGTCTCGATCTGCGGCATCGCCACCCGGAAGGAGCACCGAGCCGGGTAGGGGGATCCCCACGAGAACGTAGACCGGATTCTTACCGTTGTTCCAGCACTCATCGAGAAACTTGTGGTGGGTAAACTTGTGGGAGTTTGCGATCCCCTCGTCCTTAGCGTTCGTCTGATACGAGATCATGCAGTAGGTGCGTAGGGAGTTAAAGTCTCCACGAATCTTCTCTAGATCGCGCTTCCAGACTTTCTCCCAGTCCAAGAGCGTGGTGGGCCTGCCGTCTATCGATATCGTATGACTGTCCCAAAAAAGGTCCCCTACGTTGGGGCCGAAGCGGTTACTAGAACCGATAGGCGCTGGAGAGTAGCAGACGCCCCTGACCGAAAATGTAGATTCGGGAGTGGGCCCGGTATCCAGTCCGGGTTGCCCTTGGGTGCTCACATAGAACTCGCCGTTTCCGTCTCGAACCGAAGAGCGCCACACCGATCGGCTCTCCCCGGCTGCCTGCAGCATCGGATCGACAACGGTTGCCCCTACTGAACGCGCGTTCACTTGGAAAGACTCTTGATAGTCGAGTTCGTGAAAAGATTCGAAGAGCGCCAATCCGCCGTTCTGAAGATAGTCCACCTCGACCCGCGTTGCCTCTACAGGGACGTCCTCAACCGAGAACGCTCTGGCGTCTAGCTCCGTTTCGATAGGGCCGAACACCACTCGTCCGTCCCGGTCGAAGAAGAGAAGATGGGCTGCATCTACACCTGCGGGAGGCTCGGAATCTTGAAAAATGACCTCCACCATGGCGCGGGCCTGCGGCCCGGTAGGCTCGGGTACGCTCGGGACGCGATCTGGGAGCTTGAGGCTCTGCGAGCCGCAGCCGGTCATCAGTAATAGCAGTAAAACAGGTAGGACGCGATGATAAAACAGCATCGATAAGACCCTTCTTGAAGCAGCGAGATAAAAGATTGCAGCGATGCGAGATTTCGCACTCCCCTCATCGCCCGAGGCCCTTCGCGACAGGTAGTCCAAAACTCCTATCGAAACTATCTAGATCTCGAGGCTTATCTGGCCAGTGCCCAAGTTTGCCCGACTCTTCCCCGAGTGCGCTCGGGGAAGAGCTACCTAAGAGCTCCACCATCGGTGGCGCTGCATGGTAGGTTGGCCCACGACTCGACCCTGAGTGGCACGGAAGGCAAGGAGCTGCCGGTGCCCGCTGAGAAGAAACTCGGTGTGCAGAACCGTTCTCAGTGCTCGCTTCCCTCCCGCCTCGCTAGGAGAGCGGATTGGCCCTAAGATCCGTAGGGACTCGCTTCGACGATCGCTTCCGTGTGCTCGGGGTACTCGGGCAGGGCGCCATGGGGGCGGTCTACGATGTGCAAGACGAGAAGCTCGTGGGTGTTCGATGGGCTCTCAAGGAGCTCGACCTGGGCGTAGTTTTGGAGAAGGAGAAAGACGAGGCCATCGCCTTATTTCAAAGGGAGGCGGCGATCATCGGACAGCTCTCTCACCCCGGCTGCCCCCGACTCGTGCACCAGTTCACGACGGACAGGGGAGGCCCGGCCTTCGTTATGACTCGAGTGGATGGGGTTCCCCTCGATCAGCTCCTCTTTCAGATAAACAGACCGCTATCGGCTCTAGAGACTCTCCCCATCCTCCTTCAGGTGTGCCATATCCTGGAGCACCTCCACAGCCAGGACCCTCCGATCATCTTCCGAGACCTAAAGCCCTCGAACCTTATGCTGAGCGAGTACGGGGCAGTGACCCTTATCGATTTTGGAATCGCTCGCCGTTACGACCCTAAGAAGTCCAAGGACACCCAGGAGCTCGGTACACCGGGGTTCTGCAGCCCGGAGCAGTACGGAAGGGGACAGACGACGGTCCGTTCGGACCTCTACGCCTTGGGCTCCACCGCCTACTTTCTTCTCACCAGAGCCGAGCTCCAGAACTTCGCTTTCAAGGTGCCCCCACTCGAGGACCAGAACCCGAAACCCGAAGTCAAACAGCTCTCAGATCTGCTCGGCGAGCTGATGCGCTTGCTCCCCAAGGAGCGGCCGGAGTCCGTCCGCGTCGTTCGCCCTCGTCTAGAAAAGATCTTCAGCGCCCTTCGGGGCACCAGGGAGCGCTCCACCAATATCTTAAGACCGGAGCTCCGTGCGCTGGCCCACCACCCCTTCCAGCCCGATACCCGGATGGAGGTTTTTACGCTCTCCTTCTTCCTCGACTGGCTCAAAGAGCAGTACTAACAAAAGGACGAAAAGGGATGGGGCTTCCAGCCAGGAAGATTTTCCCACAACCGATACGCTCAGCTCGAGCGAAATGAGAGGACCGAACTATGAATCTCGATACCCGCTACACTCATCACCCCGACGTTCAGACCCGGGAACTAGGTGGACAGGTGGTCCTCGAAGACCAACGCACGGGACGCTCCCTGGCCTTGAACCCGATGGGGAGCGCGATCTGGATGGACCTAGCGGCCCCCAAGAGCGCCAACGACTTGACGGCTATCCTAAAAGAACTCTACCCCAAAGAACCCGACGAAAAGCTGCAGAGCGGCGTGACCCAGTACCTTCAACAGCTCCAGAAAGAAGAGCTGGTCGTCGCGGCCTCCTAGCGAAAACCTTCGACTCTACCGAAGAGCTCAGGAGACTGTCACCTAACCTGAGCTCTTCTTTTACCTACATTATTCAGGTGAAAACTTTCACACAATTTAACATATTGGCGGTTCGCCTTGCGGTCTGACCTCAGAGACGGCCACTCACAGAAGTGGGGAGAAGAGTGGGGAAAGGGATGGAACGAGGCGAGGAACAAGGTAGGCGGTATGACAGCATCCGTATCCAACGACCCCTTCATCTCGGGCCTCAACCCTCGCCAAGCCGAAGCCGTCCTCGCGGTCGATGGACCGCTCTTGATACTCGCCGGGGCGGGCTCGGGAAAGACCCGGGTCCTAACCCGAAGGATCGCCTATATCCTGGCCACCGGCCGAGCTAAGCGGCATCAGATCCTAGCCGTAACTTTCACCAACAAAGCAGCACGGGAGATGGCCGAACGTGTCGAGGAGCTCTGCGGACCGGGCCGTTTCCCCGACTTGGGCACCTTCCACTCGGTCTGCTCCCGCTGGCTTCGGCGCTACGGGCACCTGATCGGTTTGGATTCCGCGTTCACCATCTTCGCCACCGCGGAGCAACAGATTCTGATCAAAGAGGTGCTGAACGACCTTAATATCGATGTTAAGCGGTTCCGACCTCAGGGGTTTCTGTCGAAGATCTCGAACTGGAAGAACGCAATGGTGAGCCCGGAGTTGGCCGAGCGCACCACGCGCTTCGAAGCCGAGCGCCAGCAGGCGAAAGTGTACGCTCTCTATCAACGTAAACTGGCGCAGAACCGGGCACTAGACTTCGACGATCTGCTCTTGACCACCGTGAACCTGCTCCAAGACGACACCGAACTGCGGACGCAACTCCAAGAGAAGCTCCGCTACCTCTCTATCGACGAATATCAAGACGTGAACCCGGTGCAGTATGAACTGATCCGTCTCCTGGCGCCACCGGAGCAGAACGTCTGCGCCGTCGGTGATGACGACCAGAGTATCTACGCCTTCCGAGGCGCGGACCTTTCGATCATCTTGAGGTTTGAAAAGGACTTCCCGAACGCCAGAGTTATCCGTCTCGAACAGAACTACCGCTCGACCAAGCCGATCCTCGATGCCGCTAATGCTGTTATCGCCCACAACACCTCCAGAAAGCGGAAGAATCTCTGGACCGATCGGGAGGGCGGACAGCGCTTGGAACTTTTTGTAGGCTACGACGGTCGTGACGAAGGGCGCTCCGTAACCTCGAATATCGAAAAGCTGCGCAGGGGAGGGGAGTCGCCTCCTAAGCTCTCGGACATCGTGGTCTTATATCGAACCAACGCCCAGTCGCGACTGCTCGAGGAAGCGCTCATCCAAGCCGGACTCCCTTATCAGATTCTGGGAGGGCTCCGGTTCTTCGATCGCAAGGAGATCAAAGACCTCTTGAGCTATCTGCGAGTGCTGCAGAATCCCGCGGACAGCGTCTCCTTGCGCCGGGCTATCAACGAGCCGAAGCGCGGGATCGGAGCGAGTTCGGTGGAACGGCTCCTGACCTTCGCCGAAGAGACCCAGATGCCGCTCTTCTACGCTCTCGAGCGAGCCGAAGAGGCCGGCCTGAAGGGGAAGGCGCTGACTTCGGCCACCGAGTTCTTTCAATGGATGCAGGAGCTGGCGCAGCGGATGGCCGGCTCGGAGCCGCTCGAGCTCTCCGAGCTTTTGAGCCAGGTTCTCGAACGCTCGGGGTACCGCACCGCCCTGCTGACGGAGCGAACAGTCGAAGCGGAAGCCCGACTAGAAAACATCGAGGAGTTCCTCAACGTTACCCGAGAGTTCGACCGAGGGCGACGCGAAGGCCCGGTGGAGACCGGGGACTTAGAGGATCCCCTGGAGGCTTTCCTGGCCGAGGTTTCGCTCCTGTCAGATCAAGATCGTAGCGATCCCGATAGCGACATGATCACCCTGATGACCCTCCATTCGGCCAAAGGGTTGGAGTTCCCGATCGTCTTTTTGACCGGACTAGAAGAGGAGACCTTCCCGCATATCCGTTCGTTGAGCGATCCCGATCAGATGGAGGAGGAGCGACGCCTCTGCTACGTGGGGCTCACCCGCGCTAAAGACCGGCTTTTCCTT
>CAZDLH010000018.1:0-12892 GCA_964505925.1 uncultured Burkholderiales bacterium | reverse complement strand
CGACTGGACTCTGGAGGAGTTGGGTGAGCTGGTGTTCGACGAGGCTCTAGACGAAGAGAGTCGCGCCTTACTCTATCGCGCCTTGATCTCCGACCGCCTCTACTTTGTGCGACGCCCTGAAGGCTTTCGAACGCGCTCCCGGGAGCAGGTGGAAGAGACCTTCTTGCGCCAGCGGGTCGAGGCCCAGCGAGAGGCCGAGCGCGAGGTGGTGCTGGCTTGGATGGAAGCGGTCTGGCACAAGCGCAGTCCGGAGGTGGCCGAAGAGCACCGCGAGCTTATCGAGGAGTGGATCTCCCGCATCCAGGATGCAGCTGCGCTGGGCGAGACCTCCTCGCACGCTCAGCACGTGGCCCGACTGTTCAAGGCTATCGAGGTGAAAGCCCGGGATGGAGCGTTCCAGTTCATGGTGCGGCTGGGGCGCTGGAGCGTAGATGAGAACATCGATCTGCACGCCAACAGGACGCCGCTCGATTTCCCCGCTGAGGTGCTGGCGGAGGCCGAGCGAGCCGCCGCGCTCCTGCCGGAAGTACTGGCCGAGCCCGACCGCTGGGATCTGACGGCTCGAGCCGTCTATTCGATCGACGACGATCACACGACCGAGATCGACGATGCGGTCACTTTCGAGCGAACCGCCGAGGGGTTCGAGGTGGCGGTGCATATCGCCGATGCGGCCTCCTTCCTGAGACCGGAGTTCGAGGCTTTGGAGCGCGAGACCGCGCTGCGCTGCACCTCTATCTATCTCCCGGACCTGAAGGTGCGCATGGTGCCGGAGGTGCTCTCGGATGCCGCGATGTCTCTGGTCGCGGGGGAGGACCGACCAGCTTTCACCTGCCGGGCCTGGCTCGATATCGACGGTAAACTTCAGCGCTATGAACTGGGGCCCTCGGTGGTTCGGGTGACCGAGCGCTTAGACTACGAGAGCGTGGACCGCTACATCGAAGACGGCGATCCGCAGTGGTCGGCCCTGGCCGAGCTCGCGGGGGCGCTCAAACAGGCCCGTGAGGACGCCGGCGCGGTGATGCTGCCGTTCCTGCGTAAGGAGCTGTCGCTGGTGGACGGCAAAGTGGTGCTGACCCCGGAGGACAGAGAGACGCCGTCGCAGCTGATCGTCAGCGAACTTATGGTGTTGGCCAATCGCTGTGTGGCTGACTATATGGCCGAGAACGGGGTGCCGGCGGTCTACCGCTGCCAGAAGCCGCCCGACCCTGTTATCGAGAAGCGCCCAGAGTGGAAGCCTCAGCATCTGTATGAGGCTCGCAAGAGTTTTTCCCGTAGTTATCAATCGCTCGACCCGGAGCCGCACTCGGGGCTGGGGCTCGAGCGTTACATCCAGGCCACTTCGCCGATCCGACGGATTCGCGATCTCCTGCATCAAAGGCAGGTGTTGCACCACTTGCGCACCGGCGAGGTGCTCTACGATCGAGACGCTATGGAAGCCCTGATGCATCAGACTCAGCTACCCATCAGTCAAGCCGAGAAGATGGAGCGCAATCGTAAGTGGTACTTCCTGCATAAGTTCATCAAGGCGCAGCTGGGTCGAGAGATCTACGCCACTGTGTTAGCTACGAACGCTGAGAAGTACGTGCTGAGTCTCGAGGATACTTTTCGGGAGGTGGACGTCCCGCAGGGGAGCGGCAGCTTGAAAGCCCCCGGAGACCGCGTCAAGGTGAAGGTGATCTCGGTCTACCCACGGGACGGCGTAGTCAAGGTCAGCTCCCCCCTCGAGGACTAAAAGGAGAGGGGGCTCCGCGCCTCGGCCGGCCTCCGTCGGATCGTCGGTCACCCCAGCTCCTAGAGGAGTTCCTAGAAGATGCGAACTGCCCCCTGGATGTCGGTGGTCGGCTCGGTCGCGGTCTTGGGGGGGCGAGTCAGCGCATCGCTGAGGGCGTTCTCGAACAGCGCGTTCGCTTCCGCGCCCGATTCTGAACCCGGGGATGCGGCGCGAGAGCGGTCCCACCCCTCGGGGCGTCGGTACAGAGCGAGTTCGGACCCCTCGTCGCGCAGCTGCAGACGCTTCAGATCGCGCTTGATGGGGAGGGCCATCCCCGGAATGCTGCAGGCCACGAGCACGCCGAGAACTATCACCACGAAGGCCCAACCGCCGCCGAGCAGGTCGTGCCATGGGTGGGACGGGCGCGTCGCTTGAAAGGTTATAAGAAAGAGGACGAGCGGTAGGGCGCTGGCCAGCGCGAGGTAGGTCAGGAGGCGGCGCAGAGCCTTACCGCCCAGGAGTTCGCGGTAGAGTAGACCGAGGCCCACCGCGCACCAGACGCCGGCGAGGACCGCACTCGTGAGCGCCATCCGGCCGCCCCCGGTAGTTCGGATCACGATCATCGCTAAAATGAGCGGGATACCGCAAGCTAAGAAGAGCCTAAGTAGAGCAGGCCTCCAAGCTCTCCGAAGCCATTCTAGCACCGCTTTTCGGGTGATCGTCACCCAGGTCATATTCGGGGGTGAGGCTGCGATTCCCACCGCGGGCTTCGAGCGGGCGTGGATGGGACAGCGCAAAGTTTTCACGGCAAGGCTTTTCTAAGACGAGAGCGGAACAGGGGAGAGCTATGAGGATAGGTATCGTTGGAGGCGGCGTTTTCGGTGCGGCATCAGCCCGGGAACTGGCGCTTCGAGGACATAGTGTGGAGCTCTTCGAGGCCGAGGGGATCCCGGGACCCCGGGCGGCGGGAACCGACATCTCGAAAGCGATTCGGCTCGAGTACGGAGACCGGAGCGACCTGTACGCTCCGCTGGTGGCCAGAGCCTGGGAGTCGTGGCGTGAAGTCGAGCGCGAAACCGGTATGCAGGTTCTGCACCAGACGGGGGTCCTAGCCCTGGCCCGGACCTTCGAGCCGGGTGGCTTCGAGTATGAAAGTCATCGCCTTCTGAGTGGGTTGGGCTACGAGACTGAGCTTTTGGACCCCGACGAGGGTGAGCGGCGGTTTCCCGGCTTCGCTTGGCAGAAGCTCGCGTGCGCGGTCTACAACCCGCTCGGCGGATGGCTCGCCTCCTCGCTTGGAGTAGAGGCGCTGGCTCGGTCGGCCGAAGCTCACGGTGCGATTCTTCATCGCAATACTCCAGTTGAACGAGTGGAGCCGGGGCGGCTGTATACCGAAGCGGGCAGCTTCATCTTCGATGCGGTTTTAGTAGCAGCGGGAGCGTGGTTAGGGCGCTTGTTGCCTCGTCTTTCGAGCGAGGTGACGATCACGCGTCAGCGGATGACCTTCTACCGCTCCCGCACCTCGACTCGATTCGCGCCGCCGGTCTGGATCCACGATCCTGCCGACTCCGGATGGTACGGATTCCCTCAAAATAGCGACGGGATCGTCAAAGTGGCGCTGCACTGTCGCTCCGAAGAGGTCGATCCCGACGCCGATCGCGGTATCGATGCCGAGTTCTTGCAGCAGAGTCGCGAGTTCGTTGCCCAATGGCTACCGGGCCTCGATCCGAGCTCTCCGCTCGAAGGCCGATGCTGCTTCTATACGAATTCAGCCGCCGGAGACTTTCTCATCGATCGTCTAGAGAGCGGGCTTTACGTGGCGGGCTGCGGCTCGGGACACGCCTATAAGTTCGGGCCGGTTCTCGGAGAGCTGACGGCCGAACTGCTCGAGTCCGGAAAGGCTCGCTTCCCCCGAGCGGCCGCAGGCTCGGCCAACGGGCAGACCTGGTAGTACGAGCCTTACCCCACGGGAACGCTTTGAGGGTAGCGGAAAACGTTGTCCGGGTCCCAGGTCGATTTCACCTGGATGAGGCGGGGGAGATTCTCGGCGTAGTAGGCCTCTAAGGGGTTCTCGAGGTAGGGATCGATGAAGTTCTGGTACGACTCCTGTGAAGCGTAGGCGCCCATGGCTTGGTGGAATTCGTTAAGCCACTCCAGGTTCTGGTCTATCAGCCCGGCGGGATCGGTACCGGCCCACTCGAGATCGATGCTCGTTAAGAGGTCCGCACCGCGATGGACGTAGGCGGTGTCGGTCCGGGCTCGGTCGTCGACTCGGCCACCGGTCAGAAAGAACTTCCAAGTCGCGGCCCCTCTGGTTCCGGGCCAGCTTCGAAGGCGCTCCAGAATGAGAGCCGTCGCGTCGGCGCCGAGGGTGCCGTAGACGTATCGTGAGCGCTCTTGGGAGTACTCGGGTAGACCTTCCTCGCCCAGAAACTCTTGGCCGTCCCAGTACGATAGGGTTCGGATGTCGGGCTGGTCTGGCGGACGAACCGTATAGAGCGGTTCGAGCATCTCGGCGAGCTCGTCGGGGGTCCCGGACAGTTGGCCCAGCAGGTTGATGGTGATCCCCTGATCGCGCTTGCGGGTCGCGCTGAGCTTCACTCCGAATCGCTCCTCCAAGGTGGGGAGAAGACCGAAGCAGGCTTCGAAAAGCTCCTCGAGCTGGTCCGTCCAGGTCAAAGAAAAGACCGTCACCCGGCCTACGGGGTGAGTCTGAAACGTGAAAGAGGTGTTGATTCCGAAGTTCCCTCCGCCCGCGCCTCGGCAGGCCCAGAACAGCTCCGGATGCTGCTGAGCATCGCACTGCAGCGCTCGGCCGTCGGCCGTGACCAGTTCGGTGGAGACAAGAGAGTCGCAGGTCAGACCCCGGCGCCGCATATCGAAACCGACACCGCCGCCCAAGACGAGACCCGCAACTCCGACCTGGCGGCAGCGGCCGTGGGTAACCGCGGCGTCCACCGGTCGCAGAGCGTCATAGATGGTGGAGTTGCGAGTACCGCCACCCAAGGTAACGATGCCGGTGGCTCGGTCGTAGGAGGCGCTGTTCATTAACGACACGTCGATCATCAAGCCTCGAGTGGTGGAGTAGCCGGCGTAGGAGTGGCCTCCGGAGCGCGCTACCAGCGGTAGCCCCTGATCGCGCGCCCATCCGATGGCTAGCTGCACATCTTTTCGATTTCGGCAGCGGGCGATGCCCAGCGGCAAAGTTTCGGCGTACCTTAGATTCCAGGGTCGAGCTAGCTCTGCAAATCCGGGGTCTCCGGGTCGAAGCACCGGTCCGGAAAGCTCGTGGCTCAGGAGATCCCATCCGGTGTCGGGCGGGCCGACGGGAGGGTAAAGCTCTTGGGACCGACTACCGCCACACCCGTTGAGGCCTAAGCTAGAAACGAGGCCGAGGCCTCCGAGTAGGATCCCGGTTCGCTTGAGGAACTCTCGCCGTGAGTACGTTAGAGGTGAGTGCTGGCGTGTCATGGGTCGTGCTGCCCGCTCTTTCTTAGGCTGTTCAGGGCTCTGCTCTGAATCTGTGAGGGGTTCTCACCCTCGTTCCCCTGCACCTTTCAGCTATGGAACATCGATTCGAGCGGAGAGTTTAGATCGTTTCAGAGATTTTTAAGCCGGGTCCGGTATTCTTTCATCAAGGGTTAACACCGACCCACCAACACAGAGAAGGAACTAAGAAAATGAACGCAGTCTCAGGTTTTCAGTCCAGCTACACCGCCGCCTCGATGCCCTCTTATAACCCGGGGAATAACCACGGGCCGGACGATGTTCCCGATGAGTTCGGCCAGGGCCGAGGTCAGGACACCGGCCCCGACGCGGTCTACGACGAGTTCGTTCCTTCTCGCGGCGATAGCAGCTACAGCAGCTACGATTCTTGGTCCAGCTACGACTCTGGTGGAACCACCTACGGAGCCATGTTCTAAGGCACCCTTAACCCGAGGAGCTCGAGAGCTGCGAGTTCCCAACTTCAAACGCAAGTAAGACTTCAAGGAAAGCGGAGCCGTAGCGCTCCGTTTTTCGTTGTCCGAAACCGCTGATGAGGCCCAGGTCGGACACACTTTTAGGGCGTTGGGCGACCAGTTCGCTGAGCGTCCGGTCGTGGGCCACGACATAGGCCGGTACCCCTTGCGCTTGAGCTAACTCCAGCCTCTTACTGCGCAGGGCGTCCCACAGTTGACGCTCCACAGAGTCGAAGCTTTCTGTGCCCCGGCTGGGGGTCTGCCGCCCGGTGGCCCGCTTCGGTTCTCGACGGAGGGAAAGTTCCACCTCCCCCTTTAAAAGCGGTGCGCTCCGGGGGGTCAATCTAAGGCCCCCGTGTCCGGCCAGATCCTGCTCGAGGAAGCCTCCCGCCACCAACTGACGAAAGATGGAACCCCAGGTTCGAGAGTCGAACTCTTTTCCGACTCCGAAGGTCGGTAGGTCATGATGGAAATTCTGAAGGTGCCGTTCGGTCTTCTTGCCTATCAAAAGCTCGGTCAGATAGCCGACCCCGAACCGCTGCCCCGTTCGATAGACCGCTGAAAGAGCCATCCGCGCCGGCTCCGTAGCGTCCCAGGTCGGCACCGGGTTCTGACAGGTGTCACAGTTCCCGCAAGGTTCGATGGCTTCACCAAAGTACTCCAGTAGGACCTGCCGACGGCAGCGGCTCGTTTCGCACAGACCTAAGAGGGCGTTTAGGCGTTGACGGTCCACCCGTTTAACGGCATCTTCGGCCACCGATTCGTCGATGCGACTCTGGTGCAGAAAGAGATCTTGAAGTCCCCAAAGCATGAACGCTTCGGCCGCCAGTCCGTCCCGGCCCGCTCGACCCGTCTCTTGATAGAACGCCTCTACCGACTTCGGTAGCTCCATGTGCACCACGAACCGAACGTCCGGTTTGTCTATCCCCATGCCGAAAGCTAAGGTGGCCACCATGATCAAAGTCTCGCGCGTAAAGCGTCGCTGATGGGTGCGACGGTCTTCAGCGCTCATCCCGCCGTGATAAGGGAGACTGTTGTGACCTTGCTCCCTGAGCCAAGCGGATAGCCGCTCAACACCGTTGCGAGTCAGACAGTAGATGATCCCGCTCTCCCCTTGGTGCCGTTCTAAGAAACGAGCCAACTGCTTGCGGCCGCCGTCTCGGGGAGCGATCTCGTAGTGGATGTTGGGTCGATCGTATCCGCCGAGAAAGAGTCGAGCATCCTCTAAGTGCAGCCGCTCTACGATGTCGTTGCGGGTAGCCGCATCGGCGGTGGCGGTGAGGGCCATTCGCGGGACATCGGGTCGAGATTCGAAAAGGCAGGGCAGCCGTATGTAGTCGGGGCGAAAATCGTGGCCCCACTGGGAAACGCAATGGGCTTCATCGATGGCGATAAGAGCCAGGGGAAGGTCCTCTAAGAGGCTCTGGAATCGAGGAGTGGTGGCCCGTTCTGGGGCGATGTAGAGGAGGTCGAGCTCACCCCGGCGCGCAGCGCGCTCGGTCTCCATCGCTTCTTGGAACTCTTGGGTGGAGTTGAGGAAGGCGGCTCGAACCCCCATCTCTTTAAGCGCGGTCACCTGATCTTCCATAAGGGCGATCAACGGACTTACGACGAGCGTTAGACCGGAGCAGAGCAGGGCTGGGAGCTGGTAGCACATGGACTTGCCAGAGCCGGTCGGCATGATCACGAAGGAGTGCCCTCCGTTGAGGGCGTGCTCGATGATCTCCTCTTGTCGACCGCGAAACGAGGAGTATCCGTAGATCGACTTTAGGAGTTGTCTGGCTCGTTGCATAGGCTGCTCTTTTGGACTTTCGAGACCGACCCCTCTTTAGGGTCGAGCAGCGTACGGACCTTGCTGAGGAGCTCTTTGATGGGGAACGGCTTCTGTAGGAAAGTAACGCTCCTGCGCTCCACTCCCCTGCGCAAGACGGAATCGTCGGTGTGCCCGCTCATGAAGAGCACCTTGAGGGCGGGTTGCGACTCTTGCAGCCGTTCGGCCAACTGCCTGCCGTTCATTCCCGGCATAACCACGTCGGTGATCAAAAGGTCGATAGCGCCGTCTTCGGCCGCCCAGATCAGTAGGGCCTCCTCACCGTGTTCGGCGGAGAGCACGTTGTAACCGGCACGCTGTAAGGCGGTCACGAGTACCCTGCGCACGGCTTCTTGATCTTCCACCACGAGGAGACGCTCTTCATTAGGGAGGTTCACCAGGTTCGAGGGATGCACGTTCGGCGAACGGTCTTCGGGAACGTGTCGAGGAAGAACCAGGGTGAAAGTGGTGCCCTCGTCGAGACGGCTCTCCACCGAGATCCGTCCTCCACTCTGCTGTACGATCCCGTAGACGGTGGCCAGCCCGAGCCCGCTACCTCCCCGCTCTCCTTTGGTGGTAAAGAACGGCTCGAAGATGCGATTTGCGACGTCCGGGGTCATCCCGATGCCGTCATCTCGAACGACCAGAACCACCTCGTTGGAGTCCTTCTGGGACAAGGAGGTCTCGATCTGAACGGTTCCGCTCTCCGAGAGAGCGTCCTTGGCGTTGATCACGAGATTCAGTAATACCTGATCTAAGGTGACGGGATCTATGTAGATGTGTGCGGGCTCCTCGCACAGGGACAGGAGCAGTCCCGTCGTGTCTCCGAGAAGTCTTTGGAGCATCGGGCCGAGCTTGATGAGCGTCTGGTTGAGGTCCAGCACGACCGGCTTTAGAACGGACTGTCGGGCGAAGGCTAAGAGCTGCCGGGTGAGAGCCGCTGCACGCTGAGCTGCGCTGAGACCTTGGGAGGCGAGATCTCGCTCCTCCGGGCTTAGGTTGGGGCTCTGAAGGAGCAGCTCCTGGGAGGCTGAGATAACCGTCAGGAGGTTGTTGAAATCGTGGGCCGTCCCGGCCGCTAGTTGACCCACCGCTTCCATCTTTTGAGCCTGTAAGACCTGACGCTCCAGCTGGATACGATCGGTTAGGTCCTCGTTGGTGATCACGGCTCCAAGGATCGCGCCGTTCTGATCCCGGATGGGCGCACCGGAGTTTAGGATCGTGCGGATCTGACCGTCGAAGGCTTCTACATCTACCATCTGTCCGGTCGAAACTAGGCCTCGTCGAAGGGCTCTGATCGAAGCCCAATCCTCCTTCTCGAGGAGCTCTCCGGTCTCGTGCCAACGTGCCTGCACCTTCCTGTACCGCATTTCGCCCGGTTTGATGATGTTGCCCCAGATCCGTTCGGCTGCAGGATTGAAGTGGAAGATATCCCCCGTCTCGTTCATCACTTGGACCCCGATAGGGATGGCTTCCAAGATCAGTCGGAGCACGTGCTCGTTGTACTCTAGCTCTTCTCGGGCTCTCTCGCTGTCGGTAATATCCTGACTGAAGCCGAGAACAGCGCAGACCTCTCCCTTCTCGTTAAAGATCGGCGCTTTCGTGGCCTTATAGATCCTAGTGAGGCCAGCGGCCGTTAGGATCTCGAGGCTCTGGTGAGGTTTCCCGGTCTCTAAGACCTGTCGGTCCCGCTCTTTGACGCGGCGGGCGCTCTCGGTGTTGAAGATAGTGGTGTCGTCGAGGCCTATAACCTCTTTGGGATCTCTTCCGACCAAGCGCCCGGCCGCTCGATTAAAGAGGAGGTACCTGCCTTGAGGATCCTTGACGAAGAGGGCGTCGGAGTGTTCATCGAAGAGTGCGAGAAGCAGCTGTGAGAGCTCGAGCGGCTCGGGGACATTCATTGATCTGTCCGAGGTTGCCAGGGACACGATGGCGAAGACAGTGTTGGCATCAGTGTTTCCGGCGCTTCGCGAGCTGTCCAAAGAAGGCCTTCCCGTTGAAGGAGGTGGAAGGCATGCGGGACGTCGTAGACGGCCGAAACCGGGAGGGGGCACCATCTAGTATGGGCTGGAAACTATCGCTTATCGCCGTTCGTTCGGAGGAGCCGGGGATGACGCCCCCGGACTGGCTCGCAGAAGAGGGCTACGATCTCGAGAGAGCTGAGCACCTGATCTTAGAGGAGGCCCTCTATCCTTCTCCGGGTGTCGCCATCGCCCGATGGAACCAGCACCTCTTGATCTTGTCCGACGACTTGACCCACGGCTTGCTGGATGTTCAGCCGTCGAATCGGGAGCGGTCTCGGCTGCTCGAGGCCTTCGCCGAACAGGAGCTGTTCGTTGCGTCTTTGCACTCGGTCAGCGAATACTACTCGTACGCCACCTATCGCAACGGATCTCGGACTCGCTATTTCATCGGCTACGATGGGATGCACGGAGTCTGTCAAGAAGGGACGCCTCTCGACTGGGAGACCGACTACTGGACCAGCAGCTCGAGCCCTTCCATCGATGCCGAGTTCGACGGTGAGGGCGCCGTTATGCATTTTCTCTCCATCCCCTTGGGATGCAGACTGGATCGGACTCCCCAAACGTTCTTCGAGCAGCCGGTGCTCAGATACGGAAAGACGAGTTTCCTGTGCAATCTTGCAGCAAGGCTCAAGAGCTTCTGGAGCTAGAGCAGAAAATCTAACACAGTTCCAATACAGCTCACATCGTGGGTTGAGATCGTGGAGGTAAGATGCCTGTATGGATATTCGTGAGTTAGAGCCCCTCAAGGGCATGAACGTGCCCATCGTGGCACCGAAACAGAACCCTAGATCCTTGCGTGTCGAGCGGGTTGCACCGCTGATCGACGACCAATCCGGTGAAGGGTATGAGATAGCTTGGCGGTCCGATACCGCAGAGCTCCGACTTAGAGCCGCTAGTAGCGGTATCGGCGACCAAGTGGGGGAGGGTGAGCGGATCCCGTTCGAGACCCGCTACTTCGGTGAGTGCTTTTTAGAAAAGTCCGGTGACCGGATAGTGAGCGAATGGTTCAGCGAGATGGAATCCGGCCTCCCCGCATATAGCGTGACCGCTAACGGCCTGGATCCCGACGACGTGATCGAGTTCGTGCGCTCACTGGACTACGTGAGAGTCAACTAGAGCCGGACGACGTCCCCTCTCGTACCCTAGAGACCTCGCACCGGAAGAGCCGTTGCTCGAACGGCGCTTCCGGTCGCGAGGCGTTATCCGTTGTAGGCCTCGCGAAGCGTGAGACCTCCAGAGTCTACTAGGATTCTACGGTCTGAGACCCCTCAGGTCGATATAGGTTACGGTACCGGGGTCGTCGAGAAAGTCTGCGATCGGTTGGGTGTGAGGGGCGCTCGGAGCGCTGTAGCGCACCCCCGGGGTGGGATCGTTGCCCGGCCCGCCAGGGTTGTAGACCGGCGAGTAGGGAGCGACCGATGGCACCTCGACGGCGACGATCTTTCGAACGGCTTCTAGATCTCCGGCTAGGATGATGTCGATCTGGTTATCGGAATCCACTCGATAGCAAGCGTCGTAGCTATCCTGGGGGACACCCAGCTCGGCTAGACCGAGAACTTGGACGGTAGCGCCATCGATGTCGTAATCCACCCCAGCCTCCTCCAGCAAGATCAGATCGCCTGCTTCATTGCGGGCTTGGAGGCGGAAGTAGCGGGAGTACTCGTCGGGTTTCATGCCCTCGACTCCGTCGGGAGAGAAGCCTCCGGAGGTGAGAACTCGGACCCGATACTGAGCTTGTGGTCCGTAGAGCGTTATTCCGTCGTTGAGGGTGAACGGGCCACCGACGAAGATCGGTGCGCTGTCGCCGACCGCCGAAAGGCGTGAGAGTTTACCGCCGACCAGGCGGGGTCCCCCGCGGTCCTCGGGAGCTACATCGGGGTCGGTGTAGGGAGTGCCGGGGGAGTCGGCCGCAAACCCAACGGCACTAACGAAGGTTACCCCGGGACCTACGAGCTGAAGTGGAGTTTCGTCTTCGACCACTTCGACCCGTACGGGATATAGGGCATCCGGATCGTCGGGACCGAGACGGTTTCCGAACTGCCCGAAGAGCACTACCGTGGAGCGCTCGTTGAAATCGTAGTTGGGCGTGATGGAGCTGGCTTCGGGAGTGACCCGGGTCCCGTCGTTGAGCAAGATCGAAAAGTCGGTCGGGTCTACAGTGCTCGGGCGGACCGGCCAAGAGAACTCCACCGGCAGTCCGTCGCCGTTCACCACCGGGACCCCGTAGGTGTTCGCCACCTGCTGGGGGGTGACGGCGCTGGTGTATGCGGCCATCGAAGTGGCTTCGCAGTCGATCGTATTCCAAGCTCCGCCAGCGGCGCGCACGAGCTGTTCGCTGGTCTGTAGATCGTCGAGGTCGAGACCCTCGATACCGATGATATCGGTGAAGCCGAGCCCGCCGGCGATCATCCTCGGCTCTCGCTCCCAGTAGTCCGCATTGATCAAAATGTCGAGCTTGAGCAAGCCGTAGGTCGATAGACCGTCGGTCGGGAGGCTAAACTCCGATGGGCCTGCAGTCGGGAGATCGAAGGCCACGAAGCCGACTCGGTCTCGATCTGCGAAGTAGTCGATCTCGAGACTCGCGGTCTGGATCGGAACGGACACCGATGCAGGCGCGGGGACATCGTAGGAGCTCTCCTGGAGCTGCTGTCCGTCGGAGGAGAACGAGCGGACGGCGATTCGACTGACGTGCTCCGGGAGTGCGGTAGCGTACAGAGTCTCTAGGGTTACCTCTCGAGCGGGAAGCGGGTCTTCGCCTGGGGGTGGGGGAGACGGCGCCAGGCGCCCGTCGAAGCTCGTGCCGCAGCCGATGGTGATAGCCACGGCCAGGAGTAGGCCGACAAAGTAGCGAGTTGGTTTCATACACACCTCTAATTTTCGAGTAGACGTCGATAGGTTCTAGACACGAGAACCAGCTCCGACGATCCGCGGCTCTTTGCTTTCGATTCAGCTCACCCCTTGTGAGCCCGCCGGTCGTTCGGCCTGAATTCTGGCGCTCGACCCGAGTAGCTCTCCCCGAGCTCTCGAGCCCAGGACCCTGCGAGACGGAGCTCCCTCGATGGGTGTGCTCGGTTAAGACCTCCGAAACCGGTCGGGAGGGGGAGGGGTGGCCCCCCCTGGGGCGGAGCTCCCCTCCCGCAGTCCGCATACGCTGGGAGGGGAGCAGTCTGTTCGCTAGGACCAAGAGATCCCTTCGTGACGAAACTACGATGGCCTAAGATCCATAGAATCTAGCGAAGGAGCCAATCATGCAAACGATCGAACGAACCGAGACCCAGGTACTCATCAATCCCGCAACCGAAGAGGTGCTAGGGCGCCACAAAATGATCTCTAGAGGGGAGGCTGAGGAAGCGCTCGCAGAGATGCAGCAAGCGTTCTTTTCCTGGCG
>CAZDLH010000017.1:0-13441 GCA_964505925.1 uncultured Burkholderiales bacterium | reverse complement strand
GATCGAGCGAAAGAACCTGCTTGCGCTTGAGACTCTCCGGCACATCCGAGCTCGCGATCCTTTGGGCGATCCCCTCGACGATCGCGGTCTTCCCTACGCCTGGCTCTCCGATCAAGACCGGGTTGTTCTTCGTTCTCCGAGAGAGCACTTGCATGGCTCGGCGGATCTCTTCGTCTCTTCCGATCACCGGGTCCAGCTTCCCTGAGGACGCCAGTTCGGTTAGGTCGGTCGTGTACTTCTCCAACGCTCGATAGCTCGACTCCGGGTCAGCGCTGGTCACCTTCTGTCCGCCCCGAACATCGGCGAGAGACGCCAGCAGTCGGCTCTCGTCCGCACCGAACTCCCCTAAGACTCGCGAGGCTTCGCTCTTGCTCCGAAGAAGGCCGAATAGCAGGTGCTCAACGGAGACGAACTCGTCGCCCATCTGCTTTGCAGCGGCGAAAGCCTCATCGAGCACAGATTTCAGTTCGCGCCCGATATACTGCTGGCCGCCCTCTACTTTAGGGGCCTCACTCAAGCTCTTCTGAATGCGCAGTCGCAACGGTTCGGCCGGTACCCCCGTGCGAGTGAGGAGCGGACCTACCAATCCGTCCTCCTGCTCTAGGAGGGCCAAGAGCAGGTGAAGCGGTCGCAGCTCCTGGTGAGACTCCTTTCGAGCCAACGCTTCCGCAGCGGCCAAAGCGCTACGGGAGCGGTTCGTCAACTTTTCAAAATCCATCTTCTACTCCTTTTCGTACCGCAGCATCCGCTGGCGGGTAGATCATCTTAGGACCTACGATAGCACCTTGGCCTTAGCACTAGCACTAAAGGAGTCTTAGCGTTTCGTTTGCTCTCACCCGAAGGGAGGAGCCGCAGCGAGGACCGTCCGGGAGCGCTCCTTTCGGTTCAAGAAGCGAAAAATCGGATCAGCAGGGTGGCTGTCACTCCGAGGAGACCCGCACCGATGAAGCCGAGAAGGAAAGGGCGCAGCCCTAGTCCCTTAAAGGTGTCCCAGCGGAGACCGAGCCCGACGCCTACCAGGGCCACACCTATGAGCCAAGTGGAACCTACCGTCTTTCCCAGAAAGTCCAGTCCGAACTCGTACAGCCCTGGGGGCAAGAATCCGAAAGCCGCTCCCGTCACCGCCTGCGAGAGGTCTCCCACTGTCCGCACGGCGGACATCCCGAGAAAGCCCAGCAGAAATATGGGGATCAGAGGCGGTCTCTTCCCCTCCTCAACCCCGTTCGGGTCCGAAAGGCTCAAGCGCCTTCCGCGCCAAGCGAAATACGGGATGACCAGAGCCAAAAAGAGATTCCGGGTCATTTTGGTCACCGTAGCCGTGGCGAACCCCAACTCGTCGCCGTACAGTTCGCGATAGGTTGCCGCCGCCCCCATCATCTGAGAAGTGTCGTGGATAGCCGTACCGAGGAACAGGCCCGCCGGTACCCCCAACTCTAAGATCTTAGGCACCAGGTAGGGATAAGACAGGGTGGCTACCAGACCGAACACGGTGACGTTCGCCACCGCGTAGGCCACATCGCGCTCCTCGGCCCGGATCACGGGGGCCGTGCTGACCACCGCTGTGATCCCGCAGATGGAGGTGCCCGCCGCCAGTAGCATCGAGAGTCTCTCCGGTAAGCCGAAAGCTCGGCCGAGCAGCTCGATCCCTACTACTCCGATGAGGATGGTCCCTATCACCACCGGCAGGCCCACCGCACCCAACTCGCCTACTTGAGCCAACGAAAGGCGAAGACCGATCAGTACGATGCCCGCTCGCAGAAGCGTCCGCACGCAGTAGGCGATACCCGGCTTAAATCGCGGCCCCGGGCGCACCGTGTTCGCCACGACGATGCCAAACACGATGGCGATCACCACTGAACTCAACGGCTGAAACCCCTCGACGAACCTGTCGAGAAGCCACTGAAAACCCCAGGCGCCCGCGAAAAGTCCGAAACACAACAACACCCCTGGTAGGTTCTCGAAGAGTTTAGGGAACCGTGAGCTCATAGCCGCCTCGCTCTCTGCCCAGCGCCCGCGCTCCCCACCACCCGAAGGAGACGATCGAGTTCAGGCCCCTTGAACCCTCCCATCAACCAAGTCCTTCGCCCTTGGTGGAGGGGGGTAAAGTCCGAGTTCGCAAGGCTCTGGGCGAAAGCCGCGGCTGCGTCCTCCCAGAGCCAATCGATGGCCCAGACGAATCCGTACCCCGCACCGCTGTCGGTGCGGTACACCCGTATCTTATCGCCGTTCCATCCTTCGGCGAGCCGGCGGAAATCCGCGACCCCGTGCTGCTCTAAGGCGATCCTCAAGAAGAGCTCCCCGCACACCTCCTCGTACACGACGGGAGGGGAGACCCACCCCTGGAGATCCGAGCTCAGATCGGGGGGGCGGGGCTCTCGCCTTAAGGTTAAGTAGCGGTAAGGGTGCAGTATGGAGGCCGTCGAGCGAGGGAGGTCTCCATAGGCTCGGTTCACCTCATCCCAGCCCCCCGAGCGCTCGATGAGAGCCGAGACGAATTCAGCGCCGCCGTAGTATGGGAAGACGAGCGTCCGCTGAAAATATAAAGGCGCGCTCCGCACCTCTGCGAGCCCGGGGATCGGTAACGGGAAAGAAAGGAGAAGGTCGAAAACCTGATCGGTCCCGATCAGATTCGTCCGTACTCCACCCAGCTCCGCCGGATGCCCGTGGGCAAAATCGACCATAACGAAGGTAGCATCCCCTTCGATGAGCGCTAGAACAGCTAACTGCTCGTCGAGCGTAGCCTCCGGCAAGCGCTCCTTGAAAAGCTCTCGAAACGGAAAGTGCTGTCCGCCCAGAGCGTGGTTGAGTTCGTGAAGAATGACCGCCTCCACCGGGTCGGAAAAAACCTTGGTGGCCCGCGCGAGAGCCCTCTCCCGTAGACTCTGGTCGGGTCGTTCGTCCACTAGAAAGAGCTGGTCGGACTCAGGATCGTAGGCCCCTGCGATCTGTCCGGTATACAGCCCCTGCAGGAACGGGAGCAGTTCGAACTCTGGGGGGACGAGCGCCAGGGCCTTCAACAGCGTGGTCATCTCCTCGACTCGCTCGGGGGTGTACTCCTGGCTCAGGTGCTCCTCGAGCATCCTCGAAAGCTGCTGCCGACTCTTGACGTGCCAAGGCGGAAAGTACTTAAAGCTCAACCCTCGCCGCTGCTCTAGGTCGGACATCGACGAGGCCAGCGGTGCCGCCAAGCTCCGCGAGACCATGCGGCCGGTCTGTTCGAGGGCCTCGTCTATGAGATGGACGCCCGGAAGAGGTAGGCTCTCACGGATCTCTGCCGTAGCCTCCCGCCATGCCTTGCTCTCCGGCTCCACCGTGGCAGCCCCGGCCCCCGAGCAGACCGCAAAGCTGATCGAAAACAGTAGAAGAGATCGAGCCAAGCCCAACATCCCTCCCGATTCGTATCCCCCGGAAGCGGCCCCTCTCTGGCCCTCGACGAAGATAGCAACAAAAGATTAACAAAACGTCAACACGGCGATCCCAACGATCCAAGCTTATCGGTCCCCGTTACGTTATGATATACCTATGATGACCGAGAAAGGTAGGGGATCCGGGCTATCTCTAGCCGAGCTTATCGCGTCTTTCGGGCTTGTGTCCGTCGTATCGCTCGCCATCATCGGAGTCTTCTCCGGTCTCATGCTAGGAAGTTCCAAGAACTCTACCCAAGCGGCCGCCGAACTCCTCGCTCGGACCGTGCTCGACTCAGCGGCCCGGAGCGACCCGGAGACCTGGCCTTCCCTATCGAGCTTCCAAAAGAAAGAGCTGATAGGGGATCGCGGCTCTAAGACCACAGAGCTGTTCTGTCGCCTAGAGAGCGAGCTTATCGACCAGCATCAAATGGGAGACCTTCACCGGTTGCAGGTCTCCGTGACCTGGGACAGCTCGGACCCCGAAGGCCATCGCCTCGGAAGAGGAAAAAACTGGATAGAGTTAGGACGGATCGTCTATGTGGAAAAATCCATATAACCGGGCGTTCTCTCTCGTCGAGCTCCTCATCTCCACCTCGGCTCTGATGCTCTTGATGTCTATGGTCTTCCTCCTGTTCGGATATAGCTACCGAGGGTTCCACCTTTCGACCTCTCGGCAGGACGTCCAGAACCAGGTGCTCAGAGCCCGCCAGTGGCTCGAACGAGATTTTCAGTTGACCCACCTAGGCTCGGTCGGAGTGTTTCCACGAGAGGTTGCCATAGAGGGAACAGAACATCGTAGAGACTCCATCTGCGCTCTCGCGCTTTCAGAATGGAGCGATGCCAGCCTCTACTTCCCGACCGGACTGCCCCGGTGGGACCGCTACGTTCTCTATTTTTGTACTACCGAAGATGAAGGGAACCTCATTCGCCAAGAGCTGCTGCCGGGAGACCTCGCTCCGCCCTTGCGCGTTCGCCCCTATCCCAAGCTCTACACCCTGTCCGATCCGGCATCTCTACCCCCCGGGGAGATCGTTAATAGCCGCATCTTGGCCACCGACGTGCTCTCCTTTGAATGCCTGATCGATCCCAGAGATCAGGCCGTCTTGCAGACTCTGAAGATCTCGATCCAGGGCGGTAGCGCCGGCTTAGGAACACAAAAGATCCATGAAACTTTGGAGGCCACCTTCCGATGGGAAGCACTAAACAGTACGCCGCGCCTTTGAGTGCGCTCCACATAACTGAAATGCGCTCTCTCTCTCGGGCCCGAGGGATCGCACTTATCACGGTGCTTCTACTCACCACCGTCTGTCTGATGCTCCTGGGAGCGTTCCTCGTCAACCACCGAAGCTATATCACATCCTTCAAAGGAGGCCAGAGTCGAGACGCTATCGGTCTCACTACTCGCTCCTTGTATGAGTACTGCGTTTTTCGACTAGAAGAGAGCAAGAGTTGGGCCATCGCTTCCCCCTCGGACAATAGCCTCGAGGTGGGGGAGCTCGACATCCAGGAGATACGCAAGGAAGGGCCGGCCTTCCACCTTTCGGGATTCGACCGAGCCAACGGCACCCAGTTCTCTGTGGAGGTCATCAACAATATCGAGGGGCTCTCCATCGGCCACCAAGGGGTACCCCCCCGCAACTGCCGTTTAACCATTAAAGTCTGGAGGGGCGGCCACCGAGGGGGGGCTCAGATCTTCCTGCGCAGAGCCGCTTTCTTCGACTCCTCGGCCATCGCTTCGGAGTCTTTAAACGTGAACACTCAATTCTTTCTGCTCGACAGTAAAGACCCCATCCGGAACCAGATCCGCTCCCTCGGCAACATGGAACTCGGGCGCCTCCATAATGATGGTGGCACGTCCCGCTTTTTTTTCCGCCCCGATGCCGATTCCCAGAACGTCAGTCGAGGTACCGTCTGGGCCCGAGGCGACATCGCGTTGCGCGATGCCTCGGCCGGGGTCAGCGACTCGCTCGGTGCGGCGGCCGAGCTCACCGGAGCCGAATGGATCGAACAAGGGAAGACCCATTACGAAATACCGAAGCTTACCCGAGAAGATCTCACCAACACGGCTGACCGGCAGGCGCTCGATATCGAGCCCGGCACCTACATGTTCACTCGTTCGCCGGTCGACGTTCAGTTCCATGCCGGCGGCCCATGGCATGAGCTCGGCCCGGAAGTCCATATGCTCGAGCACTGGGAGGGGAGTCCGGGCGAAGGCGGCAGCGTCCAAGAGGTTCAGTTTCTCAAGGCCAATCTGATCGAAGCCGTTCAACTGGCCACGGGCCTCGCAGTTCTCCCTTACAACACCAAGCTCAGGGAGCACCCGGAAGCGGAGATCAACAGTCGGTACCTGGTCGAGGACAACTTCGAAATCCAAGATGGGATGCGGGTAAATCTACTAACAAAACAGATCGAGATCGACGCGGATCGCAACGCCCAAGTGAACGGCGATATCGAGATCACCACCGACCAGTGGGATATCCTCCCCACCCTCCGATTCACCTCCGTGGAGAGTTGGGATCGGCGCGGTAGCCTCAGCGCAACGGGAAGCATCAAGATCCGCGGTGTGGTGTCCGGAGTCGGAAACCTGATCGCCGGCGATGACCTAGAGATCGCCCCCAACTTTATCAACCAAGACGTGGAAGAGGGCTCAAGCCCGGACGACTCCGACTCCCAGTCTAACATCGCGCTCTTCGCCGGTAACGACGTCTCGATCCGGCCGCCCGGAGGCGCGTATGGCCGCCAAAGAAACATCATGTTTCGGGGTCTCGTTTACGCCGAGAATAACTTCACCTTCGACGCCGGCTGGAGCTCTAGTTACGGTAGCCAGAACCTGAGGATCGAGGGAGCGCTCGTGGCCCGCTCCGGCTCCATCAATATCAATAACGCCCAAACGACCCACCTCATCTACAACCCGGAGTATCTCGAGGATCTCCTCCAGAACTGGTACGATGAGCGCGCCAAAGTAGAGCTCATAGGCTGGCGGCCTCTGTGAGGAGCGGGGGTCTGCGACCGGGGGGGTGCCGATCAGCCTCGAAGATGCCGGTAGTACGACCAAAGGCCCGCGACGGCAACGCAAAAGGCTAGCATAAGACCCCAAGGCCTGCTCTCGGGATCTATCATCAGCACCGCTGCGCCGGACAGAGCCACCACCGCCACCGTAATGGCGGCAGCTCGGCGAGTGGTTCTCGCCATCTTAACTCCGGACTCAGAGACGCTCTCCAGTTCGCGCTTCGAGCGCTCGAGGTCCGCCTTCTGCTTCTCTTGAGCAGCGTAAGCGGCCTCGAGCTCCCTGTCGAGTCTACTCATTCGATGGCCCCTTTCTCGACCGGCTCTCCGGTAGGCGGCTCGAGGTTCACCTCTTGGAGCTGCTCGAGCAGTAGGTCCCCGATCTCATCGAAGGCGTACATCGTCCCCTCTTCGATCTCGATCTCGCTCACCAGCCTCCACTCCCCCGCCTTGCCTTCCAAGAAGTGCTGACACAGGAGAAAGTAGCCTTGGACCGCTTGCACCCAGAGATAGGTGCGAAAGTTCTCCTGGTCGTGGATCGGTGGCTGAAGGGTCCTACACTTGGCGATATCCCCACGACGACCGTCGCTGACCAGAAAGTAGTAGGCCCCCTCGGCGGCGATGAAGCTCAGCACTTCCAAATCGACTGTTCGACTGGTCCAGTTCAGTGTCTTTCCTCCGTGAATCGGCTCTTACCGCCGGGCTCGGACGAACTCCCCTGTGCGGATTCTACGCTTCTTCGTATCGTTGGTCCTATATAGGGTGCGCGAAATCCCACTTCCAACCCTCTCGAGTCCGCACGACGGAAGTCGGAACCCCATTTTAGCGAACGGAGCTCGAGCTGACTAGAGCCGGCTCGGTTCCCCGTTAGCCGAAAAGTCTCCGGGCTACTCCGCTAGTCGCCGTCGAAGAGCTCTTCCACGAAGGCCTCTCTGAGAGGAGCGGTCAGCTGTGCTGTGGTGTAAAACGAAGCTTCTCGGGCGAGGCGCTGAACCGGGTGAGCCAGTGTGTGTGCTCGGCCTCCCACGGAGACGAGGGCCGCTCTAACCGTCTGCCAGGAGAGCTCGATCGACTCTTTTCTCAGGGCCACCGCCCCCTCCCAACTAGGGCTCTCCTCCCAGCGATCCAAGGCTATATGCAGCTCTTCGATACGCTCGAGAACCGCTCTAGAGGCCGAAGCGTTCAAAAAGCGCGCCGCCGCCCTGGAGACGCCCAACGAGCGGGCCGACTGATCGGCCGTAGACTGCCGGTCCGAAAGGTGCATGCTGTCGGCATCGTACTCCATGACCTGCTCGTGCGTGGGGATCTCGAGATCATGAAACTCGAGAGGTACCGTACTGGTCGCGTTCATAACGGCGAGTTCAGGTGCGACACCCGGCTCGATACCAGCCTGTTGAACCGGGGTATAAGCCATCAGGAATCGACCCTCGGAGGTCGCCCCCGCTACCAGAACTCCCTCCATGAGACCAAAGCCTGAAAACCAGGGACCGGTCCCTCGATAGATCAACTTCCCGTCGAACTCTCGGACCTCCACTGGAGAGGGTCGCCGTCGAAGATGCGCAAAGCAGACCCCTATCCAGGCCGAACCTTCCACCCCTGGCTCTACCAAGCGATGGTTCACTCTCGCCATTCGTCTCAGAGCTCCAACCTGCTGGCTCGCCAGAAAGGCCGTCGCACCGCAGCCCGAAGAGATCCGGTCTAAGATCCGCCGACGGAACCCGCTCTGTGCACTCAACTGGGCTCGAAAATAGCCGGCTTGGGCCAGAAGCGTCAGGGTGCTCTTCGGAGGCTCGAAGGAGCGGTCCACCTCCTCGGCTGTCTCGGCCAACCTCTCCGCTATCGCCTCTGCGGCTTCTAAAGTCTGCATAGCCCTATCTGCTTAGCGCTCGTCGAGAATCCTCTTCGGCTCCTCCACAGTCCGAAATCGCTGCGGGAGAGTCCGCCTGAAGTTGGAGGGGCAACAGTGCGGTCTCGCTGGTTCGAGCTAAGCTTCGGCTCCCCCAGAGGGGTCGACGAACTTGCCCATCATACGGTCGAAGTAGCTCCGCCCTTGCCCGACCTCCCCTACTACGCCGGCCTCGTCGGTGAAGAGCATGTCGTTGGGCATTACGAACTCCCGTCCGAGTACGGACCTGGTCTTGAAGTCGACGTGGGGAGCCCCATCCTTGACCGCAGCGTAGACCATCTCCGAGCAGTAGTAGGTATCGTTGCCTTGCTTAAATCGAAAATCGTACGGCTTTCCGAGCTTCTCGCGACCCGACTCGAGCGTGGCGTCCGCCTGGCCCTCGTCGTAATCCGGACGGAGAACCACGGCGTGGTGTTTACCCGTCAAGACCTCGCGGAGGTCGCTGCGCTGCACCCCCCCGGACATCTTCGCTTCGATGGCCTGCCCCTGTCCCTCGTACAGGATCGCGTGAGTGAAATCGGACCTGCCGGTCGCCAACTGAGTGATGGTCGCGAACGGGGTGCTCCGTTCATCTCCGGTGAGTACGATATCGCCCGGCTCCATCTTGTCGATCAGGCGAGTCGCCTCCTCCGCTGCGATCTTGGCCGCACCGCTGTGCGCCATATCCGCGCCGTAGCGATTCAGGCTAGCCACCGAAAAGCGCTCGGAGGTCTCGACGAGATCGCTGCGCAGCGGTATTTTTAGCTTGTGGGCCACCTTGCCGGCCGCGTGACCGACCGCAGCTCCCGCCTTGGAGAGGAGCGACCGACCCCACAAGGTCGTCCCTTGCAGCTTGGCGCCCACTGCGCCCCCGGCTATCCCTCCCACAGCCGAACCCACAGCGGCTAAGGCGCCGAGGCCGACCAGAGCCCCGAGGGCACCACCCACCGCCGCACCAGCGGCCACTCCAGCCGCCACTCCCGCACCGAGAACGGCGAAGTGGCTCAAGAATGCGCCGGTGGCTGCACCCAAGTTCGCGTAGTTTCGTTCGTAGGTCTCCGTCGGGTGTTCGTTCGACCAGGCCCGTTCGCTTCGGTTCAACTGGTGTTCCGATGCCCGGGGGAGTTCCCGGCCAGGGGGGTTCGCAAAGAGCGGTAGCGTCGGCTGGTAAGGTGCGATGTTCATATCTGCATCTTAACCGGCGTCACTCAAAGAGCTCTGAAAAACGTCACGGGCACGTTAAAAACGTACCTGAGAAGCGGCTGGACTACCCCTCGCCCGAGCTCTCCGTACGGTTCATCATAAAGGTCGCGACCCGATCGAAGTAGTCGAGCATCGCGACCTTCGCATCCTCCGGCGCTTCCACAGCCTTCAAAGCGGTCAGCATATGCTGCACCCAAGCGTCGCGCTCCGGCCAGCCGATGGAATACGGCAGGTGTCGGGCTCGAAGCCTGGGATGGCCGCGCTCGTGACTATAGGTGTCCGGTCCCCCGAAGTACTGGATCAAGAACAGGCGCAGACGGTGTCGAGCGCCGTCCATATCGTTTTCGGGATACATCGGGCGCAGCAGAGGGTCGCTCTCCACACCCTCGTAGAACCGGTCTACCAACTCTTCGAAGAACGGTTCACCCCCGACCGTTTCGTAGATCGTCATCCCGAGCTCCCTTTTAGGCTACCGAAGAGTCCGACGAAGCGCTGCCCGAATAGCGACGCCCTACGCTCTCGGCCACCTGTCCGATGGTCCCGACCAACTTTTCGAAAGCCTCCAGAGTCAGGCTCTGAGGCCCGTCGGATACCGCCTCGTCCGGCCGAGGGTGGACCTCGACGATCAGCCCGTCGGCACCCGCGGCCACCGCCGCCAAGCACAGCGCCGGCACCAGCTCCCGATCCCCTGCAGCGTGGGAGGGATCGATGATCACCGGCAGATGACTCAAGCGCTTCAGAACCGGAACGGCTGCGATATCGAGCGTATTGCGCGTCATGGTCTCGAAAGTGCGGATCCCGCGCTCACAGAGGGCCACCTGCTCGTTCCCCTGAGAGAGGATGTACTCGGCGGACAGGAGGAACTCTTTGAGCGAACTCATCATCCCCCGCTTCAAGAGCACCGGCACTCGAGCACGGCCCACCTCTTGGAGCAGGGCGAAATTCTGCATGTTTCGGGCCCCGATCTGGATCATGTCGGCGTACTGAGCCACCAACTCGACCTCCGAAGGGCTGATGCACTCGGTGACGATGCGCAGTCCGTAGCGCGCCCTGGCTTGGGCCAAAAGCCGCAGCCCTTCCTCGCCGAGCCCCTGGAAATCGTAGGGAGAGGTCCGCGGCTTAAAAGCTCCACCCCTCAGGATGGGAACGCCTAACCGCTTTAAGAGTTCGCCGACTTGGTTCAGCTGCTCGGCACTCTCCACCGCACAGGGGCCGGCCATCAGCACCAATCCTTTTCCCCCCACAGTACAGGCACCCACGTTGAAGGAGCTCGGTTCAGGTCGGAACTCCCGGCTCGCGAGCTTGAAAGGGCTAGCCGAAACGAAAGCTACATTGACTCCAGGAAGAGCGGCCAGTTCGGCACGAAGGCCTTCCTCGTCGGGCGCCCCCAAACAGCCGACCTGAGTCTGGCCCTCACTGCGCGACAGGTAAGGCTTAAGGCCCCGCTCTTCGATCGCGCGGAGCACTCCGCCGATCTCTTTCACCGAAGCGGCCTTCCCCATCATAGCAATCAGCATAACTCACTCCACCTTCCACGAGCCGCGCCCCCCGGCAGCTCGGTACCGAAGCGAGGTTCTGTTCCGGTCGCGCCTTCCCTACTTCCAAGACGGATCTACCGCCTCTAGAAGGGATCCACAACCGGACATAGCTCCCCCTTGGGGGCTACCTTTACCTCCCTTGTCCCAGCGCGCCATCGAGGCCAGCGGTGAGCCGGAGCTGCGGATTCCGCACGGAGTGCCGAGCTGTAACAGGCTGTTCAAGACTCTTCCGGCAACTTGTCGTATATTGTAGTCGTGCACTTTTCAACGACGCCCATAGACGGCCTCCGGCGCCCCCCTTCCGCCCCCTTAGCGAAGGGGGCTCAGAAGCGCCCACCACGCCCGGAGAGCCCCCCTCTCCAGGGCGACTCCCTAGTCCTCGGGGGGTCGAGTTCGGCCTTCTCCCCCTCTAAGCTCAAAACCGCCTCAGTTTCAGCGCCTGCGGTGAGCTCATCTTTATCTATCGATCCCGCGAAGGTCGAGGCCCCGACCGAGCCGGCCTGGCACAAAGAGCAGGTCATATACTTCCCCATCACCGACCGTTTCCACGACGGCAACCCTGACAACAATTTTCTGGTCGACAAAGAGCACCCGGCAGGCTTTTGGGGAGGCGACCTCAAGGGGCTAACCAAGAAGCTCGACTACATCAAGTCCACCGGGGCGACCAGCATCTGGCTCTCGCCTCTCGCCGACAACACCGACGAGTTCAAGATCGGTGATTATCACGGCTACGGCCATCACGGCTACTGGATCAACGACCACTACAGCGTCGAGCCCCACCAAGGGGACCTCTCCGACGCTAAGAAGCTCGTCGAAGAAGCCCACAGTCGGGGCATGAAAGTCATCTTGGATGTGGTCTTAAACCACGTCGGCCCCGATCATCCCTTCGCCTCTGACCCCGAAAAAAGAGACTGGTTCCACAACTACGGCGGCATCGACGATTGGGACGATCAAGAGCAGCTCGAAAGGGGCGACCTGGGAGGCCTTCCGGACCTAAAGCAGAGCAACCCCGAAACCTACGACTACCTGCTCGAGAACACGCTCTGGTGGATCCAGGAGACGGGAGTGGACGGAATACGCCTCGACGCGGTCAAACACATCGAGAAAGACTTCTGGTCCCGATTCGTCCCGGAGATCAAAGAGCGCTCCGGAAAAGAGGACCTGTTCGTCATGGGCGAGGTCTTCCATGGCGATCCGAACTACGTCGCCGACTACCAGCGAGCGGGGGTCGACTACGTCTTCGATCTTCCGCTCTACTACACCATGGCCGAGACTTTCGGCCAAGGACAGAGCATGCGACGCATCGGGGAGCGCCTAGCCCAGGACTCCCTCTACCCCGAGCCCGACAAGCTGGTCACCGTTCTCGACAACCACGATCTACCCCGTTTTTTGAGCCAAGCGCGGGACTCGTTCCCCGGTGAAGCGGACAAGAGGCTCAAACAGGCCTTAGCTTTCCAGATGACGGTGCGGGGCGTCCCCTCCATCTACTACGGCACCGAGGCGGGATTCAAGGGGGGCCACGATCCTTTTAATCGCGAGATGATGGAGTTCGGAGCCAGGCCCGACCTGTTGACCTCTATGAGTACGCTCACCGGACTGCGGAACGGTTCGGAGGCTCTACAGCACGGAGCCCAGCGAGAGATGTGGTCCGACGATCAGGTCTACGCCTTCTCCCGGTCCACCGACAACGAAGAGGTGATCGCGGTCTTCCATAACGGAACCGTCCCCACTCACCGTTCCATCCCGTTGCGCGCGGAGAGTTCCCTTCCCGAAGGGACCGTCCTAACCGACGCGCTCAGCGGCCGAGAAGTGGTAGTCAAGAACGGACGCTTGGAGCTCGGCTTAGATGGGTTGACCCCTATGGTCTTACAGGTCCGAGCAGAGGCCGACGCCCCTTCCTAGGGGCGGTACATCTTAAACACCCCACTCATAGAACCTTAGCCAATCCGTACCGAGAAGCGCTCTAAGGCGAGGACTGTGCTCCGGCGACAGGAATCTAACCTATAGTTCTGTGATGAGTCGATCGGTATGGTACCGCGGCCTAGCCGCTAATCTCCTCTTCATGGCGTGTCACATGGCGGCCACGCTTCTTCCCTTGTACCTTAAACGTCAGGGGTTCCAAGACTACGAGATAGGCTGGCTGGCCGCCGGCTTCTCTTTAGCGGCGGTGGGCTCCCGCACCGGCTTGGGAGCTCAGCTCGAGCGGTGGGGCCGCAAACCGTTTCTGTACCTCGGCGCGCTCTTTTTGACCGTGCCCACCGGGCTCTATATCGAGCTCGGCCCGGGGCTCGACGTGGCGTTGGTGGAGGCGTCGCTCCCCCGCGACCTGGAGCGACGGGTGCAGCACGAGGCCGCCCGCCAGGCCGCCGTCTCCGCCCTGGCGGCGGGCGCCCCCCGCCTCG
>CAZDLH010000016.1:0-13494 GCA_964505925.1 uncultured Burkholderiales bacterium | reverse complement strand
GCTACCGGTTGAACTCCCCCCCCGGCGCAGTTTGAGAACCGTCGACGAGACTAAAATGGATCTGACGGTCGATAGAGAAAGGTGCCGCATCAGGCAACGAAGAGCTACGGAGGGCTGATGGCTAAAGATATCGATTCACTCACGGGTCTACTCAAGGAGGAATGGCTCAAGCAGGGCCTCGACGATGAACTCAACCGTGCTGAGAGGTTCGGGCGGGATCTAGGGCTACTCCTCATCGAGCCGATCATCCCGGGCGAACTCGCTCGGGATCTGGGCTACCCCGTGTTAAAGAAGCTCGGAATGATCTCCAGGGAGGTCACCCGGACCGTCGATATCGGTGTTCGTATCAAGAACCGCATCTTCTACCTTCTACCCGAGACTTCGGTCGAGGGGGTGGAGGTCGCCACTCGGAAGATCGCCGACAAGTTCCAAGAGCAGGAGTTCGTCGACTCCGGAACGGGCGAAAGCTTCCGGGGCGAAATGAAGTCGGTGTTCCTAGTGTTCCCTTCGCAGACCAGCGAACGCGACGACATTCTCCAGCGACTGACCGCCGAACTCAACGGGACGAAAAAGGTCCCCGAGAAAGGCTAAGTGAGGAGAATCCGTTGCCGCTACCCCAAGATAGACTGACCAATCTCATCAACGAGTCGGAACTCGAATCTCAGATGGAGTACGAACTCCAGCGCTGTCGGCGCTACGCCTGGGACCTCACTTTCATCATGGCCGAACCCGTGCTACCGGGCGGTATCGGTCAAGACCTCGCCTATCCGGCCTTGCGCCGACTCTCGCTGACTGCGGCCGGCCTTATGCGCTCCGTCGATAAGGGGATCCGCTGCGGGAGCGCCCTGATCTATATACTGCCCGAAACCCCTGCCGAAGGCGGCGACGTGGCGCTCGCTAAGCTGCGGGCCGAGTTCGCGAAAGCCGGAGTGACGAACCCTTTGACCGGCGAGTCCGTTGCCTGCGGAGTGCGGGTGGCTCGCTACACTTTTACGGCCTCAGCGGAGGAGGCTAGACAGAGTGAGGTGCCCGGCTGGAAAGAGATCCTGGTAGCGCTGCGCGGGGATCTTCAAGAGGAGGGGGAGCTGGAGTTCTCCGACGAGACCCAGCCGGCCACCCATCCCGAATAGTCTCATTTGCGAACCTGAAGGTAGACGGTGTTGGGGCCCCAGGAGAACTCCTCGGTCCACACCTCAGAAGTGCTCCACACCAGGTCGCTGAGCGGCCGGGACAGAGTTAGGGCCCGGGCGCCGGCCGGAGCTTCGGCTAGGCGGCGCTGCAGATCTCGCCACGACTCGTCGCTCAAGGTGGTGGCCGTCAGATAGTAGATCGAGCCTTCGGGGAGCCGCCGGTCCAGCATGTCGGCTTCCAGGAAGCGCACTCGACTCAGCCCCAGAGATGCGCAGATCCTCTTCCCCCGGGAGACGAACTCCGGAACCAGCTCCAGCACCGTGGCAGAGCAGCCGAAGGCGCTGCCGGCGACGAGGCTGAGGACTCCGCGCCCACCCCCGAGCTCCACCACCTGGTCGGCCTGGTGGGCCCCTGTTTTCTGGAGGAGGCGCCAGGCGGTCAGGATCGGGGTTTCGCCGTAGATGAGATCGCAGTCCGGGCGCTTCATCTTTCGGCGGGCTCTGCGAGCGATCAAAAAAGGGTTGCGCCATCGGTAGGCGCTCGCCAAGCTCGCGTCGAGAGCCCGGTACCAAGAGTAGCTCGAGAGGAGCTCACGCTCTTTGACCCTGAGCGCCTTGAGGTATCGCTGATTCTCCCGAGCTGTACTGAGAAACTGTAGCCAAGGTTTCACGGAGGCGGATTCGCAAGGGATCGACGGATCTCCGCTTCGAGGCTGGGGACCGCCACAGGAAACGCTGAGAAATCTCGGGGGAGCCAGGAGGGGAGGGTTTCCGTTCGAACTCACTGCGGGTGAGTTCAGAACGTCGTAGCGCGCTTCGTAAAGCCAATCGGATCGTGGTCAAGCTCGGCACCTCGTCGTGCTTGGAGGAGAGCGGTCGGATCCGGGGGGAGGTGATCCTGCCTCTGGCCCGGGAGATCCAGCAGCTTCGAGAGCGGGGGGCTCAGGTGGTCCTGGTTTCGTCCGGGGCCGTCGGGATGGGCCGTCGGACCGCATGGGGGCGGCGGATCGACCCCCGGGAGCTCTCCTCGAAACAGGCCCTCGCCTCGCTCGGACAAGTAGAGCTGATGAACGTGTGGCGAAGCGTTTTCGAGCTTCTAGGGATCGGGGTGGGGCAGGTGCTGCTGACCAGGGGAGAGCTGGAACGAAGGGAGCGCTACCTGAACGCTCGCAACACCTTGTCGACCTTGCTCGCTGCTGGAGTTCTGCCGGTGGTCAACGAGAACGACTCGGTGGCCACCGATGAGATCCGGTTCGGCGATAACGATATTTTGGCCGCCTTGGTCGGTTCGTTGATCGAGGCGGAGGTGGTGATCAACCTGACCCGCGCAGAAGGGCTGCTGGACTTTCGCACGGGGGTCGGGGGCTGCGCGCTGATCGAGGAGGTCCGGTCGGTAGACGACCGGCTCTTCGAGCTGGTGAACCAGGAGATCTCCGAAGGCGGGACCGGAGGTATGGCGAGCAAGCTGCACGCGGCTCGGGAGGCTGCCCGCTACGGGGCGGCCATGGTGATAGCCAACTCCCAGCGCCCTTCGGTGCTCACCGATATCCTCGCCGGTGAAGTCGTCGGGACGCTCTTTTGGCCGGCCTCCGACCCTCTTCGCGGTCGGAGGCGGTGGTTGGCCTCGTCCACCCTCACGGCCGGCACCGTGACGGTGGACGAAGGAGCGACGAAGGCTCTGGTCGAGAGGGGGTCGAGCCTTCTCGCCGTGGGGGTCCAGGCTTTGGAAGGGAATTTTAGGATCGGCGATATCGTAGAGATCGTTGGTAGCCGAGGACGCTCCGTGGGTCGGGGGCTAATCGATCGCTCTCGGGATGAACTCGACCAGCTCCTGGCTGGGCAGGCCGGCGCCACGACCGGCCAGGTAGTGATCCACCGAAATAATCTCTTTTTGTACGAACCCCGGGATTGAGCCCGCTCAAGAGGCGAGCCTTCGGATCACCGACACCAGGCGAAACTCTTGATGGGACGGTCGCCTTCGATCGCTCAAGGGGGTCTCGGGTAGGCGGGATTCGACGCTGACGCTGCCCACCACCCCCATGGCTAACAGGTTCGTCACCATGGCGGTACCGCCGAAGCTGCCGAAGGGCAGGGGGAGTCCGACCACCGGTGCCAGACCGCAGGTCATACCGATATTGACGAACACCTGGACCGCCAGCATGGCCGCTATGCCAGCGCACAGAAGAAGGCCGTAGCGATCCTTGGCTCGCAGGCCGACGAAGACGATCTGCACCGTCAGCAAGCCGTACATAAAGAGCAGCCCGACGCTTCCGACGAATCCGAACTCCTCTCCCACTACCGAAAACAGAAAATCGGTCCAGTTCTCCGGCACGAAGCCCTGTTGGGTGAGGTGACCGTGCAGGAGACCTTTGCCCCACAGCCCCCCGGAACCGATGGCGGTCTGGGACTGAACCAGTGAGTACCCCATTCCGTTGGGATCGATATCCGGATTCACGAACACCATGAGCCGATCGCGCTGGTACTCTTTTAAAACGTAGGGTAGGGCGCTGACCCCGAGCCCGAAAGTAGCGAACAGCGCCGTCGCATTGAATCCAGCTACGTACAGGACCGCGCCTCCGACAGCGGCCACCACCAGCGAGGTCCCGAGGTCGGGCTGCACCAAGATCATGAGGAAGAGGCCGCCGATGGCTCCCCCCCAAAGCGCCAAGCGCTCAGGGCTGAGCCCTTCGGCGAGTACAGCGGCCGAGACGAGCACCACGGTCAGCTTTGCCACCTCCGAGGGCTGGAAGGTGCCCAAGGGCCCTAAAGAGAGCCACCGCTGGGCTCCGTTCACGCTTTCACCCATGACCAGCACCGCTACGAGAGCGAGGACCGTCACCAGGAAAAACGGCATAGTTAGGCGCTGGAAATAGCGGTAGGGGGTCAGGGTTACGAAGAACGCCCCGATCCCCCCGATGAGCATAAAGAGGAGCTGCTTGGGCGCCTCCCCTGCAGACCCGAATTGGGTGGCGGAGTACAGCGCCAACCAGAGCAGCAGGAGAAGGCCCGCCAGATTGGCGAGCAGTCCCAGGTCGATGGCTCGGAGACGTTCGTTCATGGGTTCGGCTCCGGAGCCTTCGGGTCGGGATAGAGAAAGCGGTAGACGTCGGCGGCGATGGGCGCGGCCAGACTCCCCCCGAATCCGCCGCTGGCCTCTAGAAAGACCACCACGACGTGTTCCGGGTCGCGATAGGGGGCGAAGCTGACGAACCACGCGTGGTTGCGCCCTTTGGGGTTCGAGATGCTCGGTGAGTTCTCGATGGTACCGGTCTTGCCGGCCACTTCGACCTGCTCGAGGGACGCTGCGGTGGAGGTCCCGTGGGTCACTGCGCCTCGCATCCCCCGGCGCATGGCAGCGAGAAACTCGGACGCCATCGGTAGCGGTCTGGACTCGGGCTCGGCCCGATAGAGGTAGGCTTGGGCTCCGCTGACCGCTCTTTGGGCTAGGTACGGCTGGACCACGGTCCCGCCGTTGGCCACCGCTGCGGTCGCCACTGCCATCTGGAGGGGGGAGACCAGCAGATAGCCCTGCCCGATACTAAGATTCACGGTGTCGCCTTCATACCACGCGTCGTCTAGTTCGGCGCGCTTCCAGGCCGGAGTGGGGAGCAGCCCACCGACCTCGCCCGGGAGGTCGATGCCGGTGGGGGAGCCCAGTCCATAGGCGGCACAGATCTCAGTGAGCTTTTCGATGCCCATCTGTAGTCCTAGCCGGTAGTAGACCACGTTGCACGACTGGGCCACCGAACTCTCGAAATCGATACTTCCGTGACCGCCGCGGGCGAAGCAGTTAGCCCCAGCGTAGCTGCCGCCGCAGTAGAAGACGGTGAAGGGGGTGCAGGAGCCGGCTTGCAGGCCCGCGGTGCCCGTCACCAGTTTGAAGACCGAGCCCGGAGAGAAGGACGAATGGATCAAGCGGTTGACCAGCGGTAGCCCCGGGTCTTCGAGAAGGGCTCGAAACTCGTTCGAGGTGATCCCTCGGGAGAAGAGCTTGGGGTCGTACTGCGGCAGGCAGGCCATGGCCCGGACGGCCCCCGTCTTGGCGTCCAGTACCACGACCGCGCCGCCCGAACGTTCCCCGTTCACGGCGGCTATCTCCGACAGGGTTTGGGCTAACCGGCTTTCGGCAGTCTGCTGGAGCTCGGCGTCGAGGGTCAAAATGAGATCGGGTCCGGCCACCGGGACGCGCACTTCGTCTTCGGTCACGGTACGACCGAGGACGTCTATCATGATCTCCTTGAGCCCTTTGCGGCCCCTGAGAATCTCGTCGTACTGCTTCTCTAGGCCGAGCTTACCGATGGGATCGCCGGCGGTGTATCCGCGCTCCCGGCGGACCCTCAGCTCCTCGGTGTTGATCTCCGCTGTGTAGCCCAGCAGGTGTGCGGCCATGGAGCCGTACCGGTAGCGGCGGATACTACCGCTACGCACCGCAAACCCTGGGGTGGTCTCGGTGAGAACGGTGGCCCGAGCGAGCTCGGAGCCCTGGAGATCGCGCCGGAGAACCAACGGCTGGAGAGGGTGCGCCTCCCGGAGCTTCTCTTCGAAGACCGTCGGCTCTTCCTCGAGGAGGGTCGCCGCCTGCTGGATGGCCGACTGGCGGTCCTCGAGTTCGGCGGGGATCACGACCAGTTCGTACTGAGGGGCGTTGCTCACCAGGATCCGACCGTGGCGGTCGAGGATCCGGCCCCGGGGGGCAGGGATCGCCTCCGAGGCCACCGAGTAGTGAGCGGCCCGGCGGGCGTGCTCGACCTGCTCTTGGATCTGGAGTCGATAGAGCCGAGCGGCTAAAGCTACCAGCAACAGGAGGGCGAATAGCCCTAACTCTCGGAGGCGATTCGAATCCCTCGGACGCAGTTTCATCCGGAGATGGTCGTGCCTTTTCTCTTCGGGGGGACAGCCAGCAGCAGAAGGCAGGCTAGGCCGTTCCAGCCCGCCTGACCGAGAAGCCACGACGAGTTGGGCCACACCCCTAGAAGCCGCCAGCCCAAGTAGGCGTCGGCGTAGCAGACCAAGATCAGCAGGCAAGAGCCCACCACCGGAAAGAGCCATCGTCGATGGGACAGTTCGCTGAAGCTGCCAGCGAGCCAGCCAGCCGCCCCGTACAGGCAAGCCAGCGGCAGGGAGAAGCCGCCTCGGACAGCCCCGAGGAGGGTCCCCGTCCAGAGCCCCATGGCTGTTCCGCCGGCGGCTCCCCAAGATAGGGCTACCGCCAAGACGTAAAGCAGGGCCAGATCGAGGGTCTGCTCTCCCGGAAGGCTACAGTACAGGAGGCTGTACTGGACCAGCACCATTAAAGGGGCGGCTAGGGCGGCCGAGAGGAACTTCATGGACGCAGGACCACCACTCGGGCCAGGCGGTCGATATCGACCTCCACATCCACGGAGGCGGACACGGAGGCGCCGTCGCTCGGTCTGGTAACCGTCCGAACCACTCCGATGGGGAGCCCCGGAGGAAAAGTATCGTCGTGCCCGCTGGTGATCACGAGATCGCCTGCTTTCACACCGGAGTCGGGGTCTAAGTAGCGCATCTCCACTCGGCTCTTGCCGTGGCCTACGATCACCCCGGAGCCTTTACCACCGGCTATTCGGGCGGCTGCCACGGCTGTGGTGTCGGTGAACAGACGCACTTGGCTTCGCTCGGCTTGGACCCGGGCGACCTGCCCTACCAGGGCGCGGCCGTCGGTCACGATCATCCCCGGGACCAGCCCTTGCTCGCGCCCGAGGTTGATGGTGATACCGGACATCCAGCCCCGAGGGTCCCGAGCCACGACATCGGCGGTGAGCGCACCTTTCGGATAGCCCCTGGCGGGGGCTTTCAGCAGGCGGCGCAGCTCTGCGTTCTCGGCGGCGAGCAGGTCGTTCTGCAGGCGTTCAGCGGCGTCGCGCTCGGACTCGTTCGACTCCTCGACGGTCGCGGGGAGCCAGCCCCACAGCTGCTCGGGGGGCGCCACTGGAGTCACCAGCGGGTGGACCGCGCGCTCTATGGCCGTCGCCACCCCTCCGGGCAGCCAAGCCGAACTGCTGCTGGCCAGGGCCAGGCTGGCGGTCAACATCAGCAGCCCTAAGAGGGCGGTCCCGGCGCGCTCATCCCAGGAGGGACCCTGGGAGGTGACGCTGGTCTTGAGAAACAGAGCCCTGCGCAGTTTCGCCTCTTTGAGGATGCGCTGGAGTCCTCGCTCCACCGCGTGCTCGGGCTCTTCCGGAAGAGTGACCTTCAGCCGGGTGCGCTGCTCCAAGAACTCGGTCAAACGGTCCAAGCGGGCCCCTCCCCCGGTGAGAAGGATACTGTTGCGGGCTACGTCGGGCAGCATGGCGATCGGCATCTCTCGGACGGCCCGGCAGACCAGATCGGCGAGTTCGTCGAGCTGAGGCTTCAGCGCTTCGTACACCTCCTGACTGGAGACCTCCCGCTGGGCGGGCTTCCCCTCATCGATGGCCAGCCCCGCTACCGTAGAGGTGCGGTGCTCGCTGGGGGCGAGCGCCGTGCCTAGCTCGCGGATCAGCTCCTCTGCGGCGCTCGGGTCGATGGAGAGCCGGTGCGTCTTGCGCACCATATCCACGACCGCCGCCAGCATGGCGTCGCCGCCTTGTCTTAGGGTGCGGACATAGAGGCAGTGAGCCAACGAGCAGAGGCTGACCTGGGCCACTCCCGCACCGAGATGCACGACGAGATGGCCCTCGGGAGTGAGCAGATCTCGGCCCTCTCCTAGGGCGCTAGCCAGGGTCTGGTCCACCATATAGATGGTTCGGATGCCCACCGATTCCAGAGTCGCACCCAGGGTTTGACTCTCCACCGCCGACAGATCGCCCGGCACCGCGAGCGCGATCCTAGGCGCGGTGAGCAGCCCGTGGCGCGCTTGGTTTAGAGCGCTTCGCAGGAGGCTGCCGGCCAGGGTCTGGTCCACCACGATCCCTTGGGAGACCGGTCGGCGCACCTCGATGGTCTCGGCCTCTCTACCCTCCATTTCGGCGGCTAGTCGGCCGGTGGCCACCACCTTCCCAGACGACTTCTCGATGGCCACCCGGGCCGGGAGCCGGCAGCTTCGTCCCGGCAGGGTCACCGCGAAGGTGGAGCTCCCCAACGCCAGTCCTAGATCGATCCGCGGTGAACGATACCGGTCCGAGATGAGGCTGCGATGAGCGGAAGCCTCGGCCGACTCGGTGGAGGCTTCGGTGGACAGAAGCGGGCTGGCCCGCTCTATACTTTCGGCGTACAGCATACTCTTAGTCGCCTCCGTACTCTAGGAAGGGTCGTTCCTCTAACGTTTTGAGTAGTCCGAGCACGGTGCAGTCGGCAGGGTTGACCGCGTAGCGGACCTTCAGTTGACAGGCCTCGGACAGGTACCGATCCAGGCCTTCGAGGAGGGAGCCGCCGCCGGTGAGCAAGATTCCGTGCTCGAGGATGTCTTTGGCTAGTCCGGGCGGGACTTTCGTCAGGGTGCGCCGGATCAGGTTCGCCATCTCTTCGAGCGGGTGGGCCAACGACTCGCGCAGCTCGCGCCCCATCACGTTCACCGTTCGGGGGAGTCCGGTGGCCATCTCCCGGCCGTAGACCGGAGCGGAGGACTCTTCCCGTAGAGGGTAGGCCGTGCCGAGCTCCCGCTTGAGTCGCTCGGCCGTCGGCAGATCGATCTCGAGCTCGTGGAGCTCGCTCAAGCATTTCTGGAGAGCTCGGTCGAAGTGGCGCCCGCCCAAGGGGATCCCCTGGCACAGTACGATCTCCGGAGACAGGGTGGCAACCTCGGTGGTTTCGGCCCCGATGTCGACCACCATATTGGCGTGATCGATCCCGGTCTGAGCGTCGGCTCCCAAGGCGGCGGCGACAGGTTTTGCCACCAGCTGTACGTTCTCGGCTCCCGCGAACTTGAAGGCTCGCAGAAGGGCCCTTCGATGGGGGTCGGAGATGCGGCCCGGGACCGAGGCCACCACTTGGGGCTTGAAGCGCCAGCGCCATCCGATGGCCTGGGGGAGGAGCCCCTTGAGAAGCTCTCCGGCCGCCCGGGGGGCGCTCACAAGCCCTTGGCTCATCGGGTATACGGCCTGGACGTGCTCGGGTGTACGTCCGATCATCCGTTCGGCTTCCGTTCCGTAGCAGAACTTTTTGCCACCGGGGAGAGCGTCGCCTATGGCGCACGCTTGCCGTAGAACGACTCCTTGCTTCGAGGTGGCGACGCGTAGGGTCGCACTCCCCATATCTACCCCTACCTTCATAAAGCCCTCCACCCTTCTGGGACGGGCAGGTCTACCCGTTCTCTCAGCATGAATGATTGTCAAGTTGACGTGACCTCCCTTCAAGCTTATGGCAAAATATTGGCTGGGGAAGTCGCGATAGTTGGAACCGCTCAGTGGTGTAGGGGGCTCGGACGTGCTACCCTGGAGGGGTGCCGGAGCCAGTAGAACACACTTCGAGAGCCCCGCTGACTCAACGAGCAAAAAGCGCGCTCGCCCGCTCGGCTATGATGGCGAAGTACCTGGCTGCCGGGCGGCTGACTCGACTCCACCCTCAGTGGGGAACCGACCTTTTGCTTCAGCTGGCCCTCAAACCTGAGCGCCGTCCCTCCCCCCGACTCTCTCCCGAGCAACGACCGGACAGGCAGGAGTGGCTCCGGTTCGAAGGGCATCGCGTAGCTGTCTATCGGTGGCTCGGCCGGGGGCCTACGATCTTCGTAGGGCACGGCTGGTCGAGCAGCACTTTTCGCTTGATCGACCTGGTCGACTGCTTGAGGGGGGCAGGTTACGGTGTACTGGCTTGCGATCAACTGGCCCACGGGAGGTCCGGGGGGAGCCGGGCGAACCTGCCCCGCTTTACTCGCCTAACCCGGCGAGTGATCGAAAGAAACGGGCCGGTGGCCGCGGCGGTCGGACACTCGCTGGGAGCCGCAGCGTTGGCGGTGGCCAGGAGCGAGCAGCAGTGGACCATGCCCCTCGCGCTTCTGGCCCCCCCGGCTGAGCCGCGCTTTTGGTTTCAGCAGATTCGAGACCGGCTCGGGCTCTCCGAGGAGGCCTACCTCGCACTGCTCTCCACGATGGAGCGCGAGGAGGAGATGCCCTTCGAGAGCCTCGTGCCGGAGGTGACGATGCGGGGCGAGGTGCCGCCCACCTTAGTGGTGCACGGCGAAGCGGACCGAGTGATCTCGGTGCTGGACGGACAGCGCTACGAGATGGGTGAGAAGACCCGTTGGTTGGTGCTGCCCGGGGTGGACCACAGTCGAGTGGCTCGGGACCCGATCACCTTCGAAACCTTATCGGCTTGGCTCCAGGAGGTGCTGTGAATCTCTACGGACGCTTCCTCGTTCTCTTACTTCGGCTTCTGCTCAGGCCGAGTCGCCTAGGTCCAGGCCAGTCGTGCCGGACCGAATTCGTGGTGCTTCCCCAGGACCTGGACATCAATCTGCACCTCAATAACGGCCGCTATCTCACTTTGATGGACCTAGGGCGCCTGGATTTCATGGGGCGTGCGGGGATGCTCTGGCCGGCGCTACGCCGGGGGTGGCTGCCGGTGCTCGGCGGTGCTGAGATCGATTTCTATCGCCCCATCGGGCCGTTCTGCAAGTTCACTTTGGAGACGACGCTCGAGTCTTGGGACGAGAAGTGGTTCGTGATGCGGCAGAGCTTTTTCATCGAAGACCGCCTGGCAGCGGTAGGGAGGGTCAAGGGTCTCCTCCTGAAAGGGCGCGAGAAGATCCCGCCTGCGCGAGTGCTGGAGCTGTCCGATTGGGCCGGCTGGCAGCCCGAGGCGGACGCTGGGAACCCGGAAAAACCCGAGGCCGGTCTTTCGGTTACTCGGAAAGAGTTGGGCTGAGCAGGGCGAACGGGGGTCGGGAGCCGCGCCGGCCTTCTGGAGGAAACTGTGATTCGTACCTTTCTCGTCTTGATCTTCAGTGCGCTCTTGGGCGCAACCCAAGCCTGGGCCGACGATCTGTTGGTCCCGCTCGACGACCGTCCGGCGAACAGGCTCTTCGTTCAACAGCTGGCCCGGGTGGGTCGTCCTCAGGTGCCGCTTCAGGTGGTTCCCCGTCACCTGTTGGGTCGGCTCTTTACCCCTGGCGATTGCGAAGCCGTAGCCGACTGGGTGGAGGGCCGAGTCAAGCCCGGGGACACGGTGTTTCTTTCGGCCGATATGTGGCTGTACGGCGGGCTGGTGGCGAGCCGGACCGCCGCTCCTACCCAAGAGGAGGTCGAAGCGCGCCTGGCCAGGCTTCGGAGCTTGGCCGAGAGAGGGGTCGAGCTGCAGGTCCTAGCCACCGTGCCGCGCCTCTACCTTCGGACTTCGGACGAGCAGGCTCCGTACGAGAGGGCGCTCGCCGAGTGGGCCGCTAAAGCGGACCTGCCCGCGGCCTGGGAGCTACTCGAAGCCATCGAGGAGGACCGCCTGGGCGAATGGACCCCGAGCGGGGTCCCCCAGGAGGCTCTAGTGGAGTACCTCCAGGTCCGGATCCGGAACGGACGGACTCTGCTGGCGCTGATCGAGATGGCCGGGGAAGGCACCATCGAAAAGCTGGTGCTGGGGCAAGACGACGCCAACAGAACCGGCATCCACAAACCCGAGCACGAAAGATTCAGCTCGGCGATCGCCGAGCAGCCGCGGGGGCACGCCATCACGCTCCTGTCCGGTATCGACGAGCTGACCATGAATATGGTGGCCGGCGAGTTGGCGCGGCGGGCCGGTAAGGCCCCGACGGTGCGGGTCATCTATAGCGATCCGGAAGCCGCGGATCGCATTCCGCCGCTGGAGGCGATACCCCTCGACGTCATGATCGATCAGCACCTGACCCTATCCGGGGCTCGGAGGCATCGAGGGACGGACGCCGACGTCGACCTCTTCGTCTACACTCCGTCGGACAAACCGTGGGGGCTTCCGGGAGAAGAGAGGCGCCCCCAGTCCGAAGCCTTCATGGAACAGGTGGTCCGAGCGGTGGAGCTGGGGCGTCGAGTGGCGGTGGCCGATCTCTCGCTGGTCAACCGCATGGACCCGTTCTTGGCCCAGTCGGTGATGGACCGTCTGGAGCTGTATCGATTGCAGGGGTTCGCCTCCTGGAACACCCCCGCCAATGCGGTGGGCACGGTGATCGCCCAACTGGTTCTTCATCGGGTGGCCGAGACGAGCCCACAGTGGAGTTTCCAGGAGCGCCTGGAAAGCGAGAAGACCCACCAAGCGTTCCTGATCGCCCGCATGATCGACGACTACGGCTACCAGACCTTGGTGCGCGATGAAGTGCGCCCGATGGTCGCTGAACTACCCGCCGTTTCGGACCCCCTGCTGAACCTGTTCGGTCCGGTGGGGACGACCATCAGGATCCGCTTGGTAACGTGGGCCAACAAGACTTTCGATGAGCAGTTCTTAGGGCGCTCCTTCTGCCTGCTGCCCCACGGGCGCGAAGTGCGCTTTCGCCGTTCTCGCCTCGAGATCGTGCTGCCCTGGAAGCGCCTGTTCGAAGTGGAGGCGCGGCTAGACGTCAGGCTCGATCCGACCGGTGAGGAGTGCTCGCAAAACTGAGCGGAGGTCTTCTAGTGGGGCGTCGTCGCGGTCTTCGGTCTGGTGGGCATTTTCGTGTGGCTCTGTCTCGAGACTTTAGGCCTGTTATCGAAGCTCGGGGGGGCCGGTAATAGACGCCCGATAAATGCTCTGATAAGCGCCTTCATGGGCTTGCAATCTCGGCTCCAACCGCTATAATGGGCATCCGATGTGAATAATGGGCGCCGCTCATGTGAGAGTGCTGCTCTGATGGAGGATCTGATATGATCTGGATGGATCTTACACGCTTCGCCCACAAAAAAGGGATGGGCTCCACTAAGAACGGCCGCGACTCCAGCGCCAAACGCCTCGGCGTGAAGCGGTTCGGAGGGCAGTCGGTCCTCGCTGGCAACATTCTTGTGCGGCAGCGTGGTAATAAGTTTTACCCCGGTGAGAACGTGCGGTGCGGTGTGGATTTCACCCTGTTCGCGACAACCGACGGAGTGGTCAAGTTCGAAAAGAAGAACAACAAGACCCTCATCTCTGTGGTGGGCGAGGACTAGACGAAGCGCTCGGGCCTCCGAAGCGAGGCTCTTCGACCTAGGAATGCACGTGAGCGCTTTGCGGAGCGCTCTCTTTCATGTCTTGAGAAGGTGAAACCGCATGTTTAAGGACAAGGTCCATATCTTTGTTAAAGCCGGTGATGGCGGACGAGGATCGCGCTCTTTCCGACGGGAGAAGTACGTGCCTCAAGGGGGTCCCGACGGCGGCGACGGCGGAGCTGGCGGGTCGATCTGGATCGAGGCCGACGAGAACCTTCACACCCTGCTGGAGTTCAACAGGAGGGCGCACTTCAAAGCTGAGCGAGGCGGGCACGGGGCGGGTACCCGCAAGACCGGTAGTAGAGCTG
>CAZDLH010000015.1:0-13602 GCA_964505925.1 uncultured Burkholderiales bacterium | reverse complement strand
CGCTCGGCGGGCCTCTTCTGCGAAGAAGTGATCGCCATGCCGGCCAACAACTTCTCGGTGATCTTTCAGAAGATAACCGGCGAGTCCGGGGCCCTCGAAGAGTTCAGCGAAGAGCGAGCCCGGGAGCTGCGCGCCTCCTAGGTCCAGGGGGCGCAGCTCCCGGCGAGCCGGGCTTCGGCATCGCTTAAGACCCGGCTAGACGGCGATGGTGTGAGGCTCGAGGGCCTTCTTTTCGCCTTCGCCCTTGGGGGGAGCCGAGGGGGCCGGGGGCTCGGCTTGGGCGCTCTCCCGCGCCGCTTTTCGCTGGGTCAGCATCTTGTCGGTGACCCCGACGGCCACTCCGGCCGCCAGACCCACACCCGCACCGATCACCCCGCCGGTGATGCCGGCGAAGACGGGCCCGTACCGTCCCGTTTCAAAAGTCTTCTGCGTTCCGGTAACGCGGGGCTGTCCGGCGCCGTTGTAGACCGGGATATCTCGGTTGACCGGGACCGTCTCGGCGCGATTCCCGCCGCTGAAGGAGACCGGGAGCCCGCTCCAGTTGTACTCGTAGTAGTTACTAGGGATATGGCCCAAGGTCTGCCGCTCGGTGACCGGGATGTTCCAGGTCCGGGTGTGGACCTGCTGGCCTGCGATCTCGGCTTGACCGGCTCGGATCCCCAGGTAGGTTCCGATTCCGGCGCCCACCACGGTACCGCCGAGGGCCGCCGCCGCAGCGCGGGTCTCCATGGCGTCTTTGGTCTCCGGTGAGAGCTTCGCCGGGGGCGGCTCCGGCTTGTCTGCGGTGATGGCCCGCTGCAGGGCCGCCGCTCCGACGCCTACGGCCAGGCCTACGACCGCCCCTCCGGCGGCTCCTAGGAAGGCTCCCCGGAGCGGCTCCCATCCTTGGGTGTGCTGAAAAGTCGGCTCGGTGTACTGGCCCACCACTCGATGATGGATATTCGGTGAATAGCTGTGATGAAAGCCCTGGACCTCGGTGGAGGAGGAGGTGCAGTTGTAGTTTTCGTCCCGAGCGTGGCAGACCGTCCTGAGATCGGGGGTCACATTATGGCGATAGCCGTTCATCTCGGGGTGGGTGATGTTTCGGTTTACCCAGACCTCCTCGATCCCGGCCTCGGCTTGGGACTGGAATCCTGTGACCGCTCCGATGGTAGCCCCCGCTACGGCTCCGCCGGCAGCCCCGATGAGCGCGTAGTCGGCCGTCTTGGAGCGGGGCTGACCGAAGTCGTCGCCTCCGGTCACCTGCTTACCCACCCAGCGGCTGGCGTCCTGAAATTTCTGATTTATGGAACTGATCACAACGGCTCTCCTAGAATCGTGTCGATTGAGAGTGAGCGAGCCTTTGAACGAGTCGTCTATCGCGACTTCTTTATAGGGTGACTCTAGCGGCGAGGGGTGAAAAAATCATGAAAGGCGTGGATCGAGACCGAGACGAAGCCTCGACCATGGATGAAATCCCAGGTATTCGACAGGTTCCGAGGACCGGTGTGATCTACGTGATGCACGAGGCAGCCAAGCGCGGATTTGTGTACGGGGACCCCGACTGGGCCAACCTGGGCCAAGGCTCCCCGGAGAGCGGACCGCTGCCCGGAGCCCCGCCTCGGATCTCCCACCTCGATCTGGATCCGGCCCAGCACGCTTACGGACCGGTCGAGGGGAGCCGAGCCCTGCGGGAGAAGGTGGCCGAGTACTACAACGCGCTGTTTCGTCGGGGGCGCAATAGCCAGTACACCTACCGCAACGTCTGTCTGGCCGGTGGGGGGCGAACGGCGCTCGCTCGTCTGGCCGCCTCCATCGCCCCTTGCAATATCGGTCACTTCATCCCGGACTACACGGCCTACGAAGAGCTGCTGGCCAATTTTCGATCGTTTATCCCGATCCCGATCCTTTTGGACAGCAGGCTCGGGTATCGAATAGAGCTCGAGACGCTCGAGACGGAGATCCAAGGCCGAGGGCTCAGGCTGCTCTTGTTCTCCAACCCGAGTAACCCCACCGGGCAGGTGATCCGCGGCGGGGAGCTGGCCGACTGGGTGGGCCTGGCCCGGCAGACCGAGTGCACCTTCGTCTTCGATGAGTTCTATGCGCGGTTCAACTACTGCGACGATTCGAACTTCTCGACTTCGGCTGCGGAGTTCGTCGACGACGTGGATCGCGATCCGGTGATCATCGTCGACGGGCTGACGAAGAACTGGCGCTACCCCGGATGGCGCCTCTCCTGGACGGTGGGGCCCAGCTCGGTGATCGAGGCCCTAGCCAGCGCGGGTTCGTTTCTGGACGGGGGGGCGAACCATCCCCTACAGGCTCGCGCGGTAGAGCTCTTGGATCTCGAGTGCGCCGCCGCCGAAGCCGAGGCGATACGGCTCCACTTTCGAGCCAAGCGAGACTATATGCTCGAAGAGCTGACCGCCTTGGGGATCCGCCCGGCCTCCGAGCCCCAAGGAGCCTTCTACATCTGGGCCGACCTCAGCGGGCTCCCTAAACCGCTGCAGCAAGGTCGAGACCTGTTCGTTCACGGTCTGAGCGAGAAGGTGATCACCGTGCCCGGGATCTTCTTCGACGTGAACCCGGGTAGGAGACGCCGCAGCTCTCGCTTTTCGAACCTGTGCCGCATCTCGTACGGGCCTAGCATGGAGAGCCTCCAGGTGGGGGTGGCCGGACTGCGCCGCCTGGTGGAGCGCTTTAGCTAGAGGCCGAGCTGCCGGGGTCTAATCCAGGTCGAAGACCCACGGGGGGTTCAGGCGACGCTGGAAGTGATCGTAGACGCTAGCGTTGTAGGAGTCGGTACCCCAGGGGGCGGTGAGGCGGCCGTACGCTTCATGGATGTGGCCGAACAGATGCACCCGAACCGAGATTTCACGCAGGCGCAGGCTCAGATCGGCGCAGCCCACCTCCCGGCCGTGGTGGGTGCGGTCGAGGACGCCCGCGGGGGGTCCGTGGGTCAGCAGGATGTCGGTGTCGGCGGGGATGGCGGCCCACTTTTGGGCTAGGGCCTCCCCGCGGGGCAGGTTGAAGGCCCAGTCGCAGAACTTCGGTTGCCAGGGGGAGCCGTAGATGGTGAGCGCTTCGAAGCGGTAGCTCTCGTCGCACAGGTAGATGGCCTCGGTCAGCGCCGCCCGCGCCTCCTCCGGCTCCCTTTCGAAGCAGAAGTCGTGGTTGCCGGCGATCACCACCTTGCACCGGTGGGGCAGGCCACCCAGGAAGCGGTCGAAGTCCTCCACTTCGGACAGCATCCCCCGATTGGTGATGTCGCCGGTGACCAAGAGCAGGTCTCCGTCGGGGACCGAAAGTTTGCGGTGCAGTCCGTGGGTATCGCTGATGGCAACGCATCTCATAGCCAGCTGGTTTTCTCCAGGGCGGAGCGGAACCCTAGCGCCGCCAGGATTCTAAGGTGGCCCGGGCGTAAGCGCAGCCTATGGATCTCGAAGCTGAACGAACCCCCACCGACCCTCGGGGAACGGCGGGGCAGAACGTCTCGAAGCTGTTTCGTCACTTGGGCGATTTTAGCTGGACCGGGCTGGAGGCGGCTCCCTATAAGTCCGAGGAGGGCTCCTGGGAGGGGGTCTCCCGCCGGGTGTTCGTGGGGGAGTCCGGAGAGTCGGCCCCGTTTCACGTTCGCTACTTCGAGGTGGCCTCCGGCGGCCACACCACTCTCGAGCAGCACCTGCACGAGCACGCGGTAGTGGTGATACGAGGACGGGGGAAGGCGATCTTGGCTCAGACCCCCCACGACCTCGACTTCGGAGATGTCGTCTACGTAGCCCCGGACGAGGTGCACCAGTTCAGCAACCCGTACTCCGAGCCGTTCGGCTTTCTGTGCATGGTGGCGGCGGTCCGGGATAGGCCCAGGCCGGTGCAGGCCGAGTTCGGCTCCTCCTGTAGCTGAATCGAGTCCGATATTCTGTGAGTGCAGATCTGTTGGCGTGAGAGTAGGAGGATGGACCCGCGTTTACAGACCTGGAACATGCTGGTTACAACTGTTTACATGCCGGGGGTATTTTTCGGTAGATAATCCAGAACGTCTCTAGTACTCTAAGACTAAGATAAACCTCGGAGGAGACCTAAGATGAACATCGCCCACGGAGCCCAAGCAGCCTTACAGTTCAGCCTGAACATCAGCACGGAGATCGCCGGTAAAGCCGGTAAGGCCGGAAAGCATAAGAAAGCCGGCAAAGCTGGCAAGCACGGCAAGTGTGGCAAAAACGGTAAGCACGCCAAGTGCTGCCCTCCTCAGACCAAGCAGATGATGAAGATGATGAAGATGATGATGAACGTGATGTCCCAGCTAGGTGGGGGGATGGCCGGACCTTGCGGCCCTGGACAGATGGGTGGCGCTTTCGGCCAGCAGAACCAGCAGTTCGGGGTAGCGGCCTTCGCGGGCGCCTTCCGGGGAACGTTCGCCTAAGTTAAAGTTTTCGCGGTAACGGGAGGCTCTCCGACACGGTTGGAGGGCCTTCTTCAGTTCATCGAGGTCGCATCGATCTCGGGAGGGCCTGACTGGGGAGGACAGGAACTTCAGGCCAGCTAGAGACCGCAGCCGAGGGGAGACGCAACGTGTCGGACGGTATGGTAGAGAACCTGGTGAGCGCTTGGGGGGTGGAGCCGCAGGGACCCGACCCGCGGAAGCTCTCGGGGCTGTTGGAGCTGACCGAAGAGTGGCTCCAGCAAGAAGGCAACGATCCCAGCGGGGTGTCGCACCACTTCCAAAACCTGAGGAACCGCTTGGTCGAGGCGCACGGGGATCGGACTCGGGCGCTCCAGGCCCAGGCCTCCCAACTCGAGGACGCCCTCCGAGAGGCCGGGCAGCGGAATCTGTGGGCCCTGGAGGCGGTGGAGCGCTGCCTGGGGCTCTACCTGGAGGCGGCTTCGACCGGTTCGCGCCCGGACTGCTGGGAGGCGCTCGGCGAGCTCGAAGAGGCCGCCGCCGAACTGCAGACCTCCGAAGGGCTCCTGGCCCAGCTCTTGAGCCCCGAGGGGCTGCGCTGTACCCGCTGCGGCTCTCCGGGCTCCGAGCCCCTGTGTCCGGCCTGCGGAGCCGAACGGCTGTACCTGTCGAACTCGCAGCCGGTGAGCGACCAAGAGTCGACCCCGGTGTCGAGAGAGGTGTCCGAGCTAGCGCGGGCTTACGCCTCTTTGATGGCCGGGCGCTGCACCTTCGATGAGCTGGGGGCAGCGTTGGCCGAAGTGGAGCTGAGCTTTCAGGAAGCGCGGGAACTCGCCGAGCAGAGCGGGGCCCAGGAGGGTCTAGAGGAGGCCTATCTGCGCAGCCATCGACTTCTGATAGAGCACCTGGATGCGGTGCTCGAGGGGGTCGAGCGGATGGACGCGGTGGTGGAGAGCCGCTCGGCCTCAGAGCTGGCCCAGGGGTGGCTCGCGGTGTTCGAGAACGCGGTGGCGGCGAACCGTATCGTAGTAAGACTGGCCACGGTCGAAGACGACGGAGAGACGTCGGCGTGACCCCGGCGTTGGCCCCACCCGGCGATGAGCTGGCCCGGCGCATCCGCCAGCAGGCCGGATCGCTTGCCGATCAGGTGCGGGAAGCTCCGCCGGAGCAGCGCTCGGAGCTCTTTTTCTCCGGTATTCGCAAGACCGACATCCCGTATCTTCCGCAGCGGCTCGCCGATGATGCCGAGAGCCTGTTCTTACGCTCTTTCGATGCGCTTTTTCTGTTGGGGCGGGCCTCGGTGCCCCTGGCCGTGGGGCTCACCATGCACCAGTACAACCTGGCGGCGCTGGCCACCCTGCCGGTCCCGTTGGCGCCGGAGTTCGAGATGCGCCGCAAGCTGCTGCTGGAGACCATCGAGAAGCGGCGCTTTCTGTTGGCTATCTCTAGCTTCGGCGAGAACATCAAGAACCGAACCGAGCTGAACCGAAACGTGGTGGTGACCGAAACCGATAACGGCGACTTTGTCTGCCGCGGGCGCAAGAACTTCCAATCGATGGCCGGCGTGGCCGACCTGCTCCTGTTCTCCGGCGCCCTGCCGGACGGCACCATGGGGATGTTCTACACGCCCCTTCGAGGGCGGGCCGAGATCGAGGTCGGGCCCCCCCTGTTCTCCGGCGCGATGGCGCTGACCGACACCCGTCCGCTCACCTTTCACGACCTGGTCCTCAAGCGCCGCAACGTTTTGAGCCTCGACGAGTGGCTCACCGACCGGGTCTCCTTCTACGCCACCGCGTGGTTCGAAGCCCTGGTGGCCGCGGCCTATCTCGGGGGGGCGGCCCGGGCCTTAGAGGAGGTGCGCAGCTTCGCTCGGTCGGTCCACCCGGAGGACGACGAGGCGACGCTGGCCGAGGTCGACGCCTATCTGTTGGATGTGGGGCGTCTGTCCATCGGGGTTCGAACGGCGCTGGCCACCGCTCGCAGCTTCGGGGTGTGCGCCGGGCGCTACTGCCGAGCGCTGGCCGATCCGAGTCTCGGGGACGTCCCTTCGCCGGAGCAGCAGAAGGTCTTGGATGCGATAGGCAACGATCTGATGGACTGCGGCTCGACCATCAAGTACGCGGGCACCCGGACCGCCCAAGAGACGGTGAACGGAGCCCGGGCCCTGATCGGGACCCGCAGTATGAGCCCGAAGCACCCTATCTGGGAGCTGACCGAGCAGATCGTCTTCGGGCCGCTGCACCCCACCATCCCGGCTCGCTTCGAGCGCTCGATGGGTCGGGATGCGCTCGGCGAGGAGCCGTACTACGGCTGGTTCGAGCACGCCTTCGGTTGAGCCCCGAGCATAGGGGTGAGGGGTGAGGGGTGCCCCCAGGGGTGCCTCTGAGGTGCGAGGGGGTGCGTCTATCCCCCTCGGGTTCAGTGAGGCTCCGGCAATAGCAACGGCAGATGACCGGGCAGGCAGTCGATGGTCATCGGGGTGGTGCCCAACGGCTCCCCGTCGGCCTGAACCGGGCAGGGTCGGCCGCAGGTGATGCGCAGCGGCTGGAGGCTCTGCTGCACGGACACCCCGGCGATGCGGTCGAAGTTGCCCCGGAAGTTCTCCGGCAGACCCCGCAGGGCCCCGAGCAGGGTCAAGTTCATGCGCACGTAGTCGAGATGACCGGCGAAGGGGCAGGCGTCGGGGGCGTTGATCATCCCCCCGCCGTAGTACTTCACGTTGGCGGCGTTGAAGTTGAAGAAGGTCTCGCTTTCGAAAGGCTCGTCCTGGTGTTCGATCCGCACCCAGCAGTTGCGCCAAGCCCCGAGCGAGCCGAACAGCGACAAGAGATACGACAACGGTCCCGGTACGACGGTCGCTAGGCGGGCTCGGCGGAAGGTGACCAGGGCCGAGAAGCCGGCGGTGGCCCCCACGCAGAAATAGCGCGACCCTCGGTCGGCGCCGTCCTGGAAGTGGATCTGGCCCAGGTCGGCGTCGCGCCGCTGGGTCAAAGGCCGCTCGAAGAACGGGGCCAAGGTTCGAAAGGCGCGGTCCACGCTGTACAGGAAGTCGTTGCCGGCTCCGAACGGTAGGGGTGCGAAGCGGACCGAGCCCGGAAACTCCAAGTCAGACCAGCCGTTGATGGCTTCGTGGAAAGTGCCGTCCCCGCCGGCGGTGAAGATCACGCGCTCGCCGTCGAAGCCGTCGGTGTGGTGCAGCCACTCCCGCACCATCAGCCGGCTGTGCCCGGGGAAGTCGCTGGTCTGCATCGTCACCTCCCACTGCTGCTGGAGGTGCTCTTGCAGGCGCGGTAGATCGCGGCGTCGGGCGGCCCTAGGGTGGACCACGAGGAGAGCTGGGTTTCGGGTCATCATTTTGCCTCCTGGATTTCGGGGGGGAGAGCCGCCGAGCAGTCCCGCCAGGAGGACTCGAGCTGTTCGAAAGCCTGGGAGAGTTCGCGCTCTGAGACTTCGGCGGCTTCCGGGGCGGTCAGCGCTTCGAGGCGCTCGGTCCTCGCTAGTAGCTCGCGGGCGCCCACGAGCCCCGCCGAGCCCTTGAGGGCGTGAGCCCGGGAGTGAAGCGCCGAGCGATCCCCGGAGGAGAGGGCCTGCTCGAGGGCCGCCATCTTCTCTCGGCTGCCTTGGACAAAGCGCAGCAGCGCCTTGCGAAGGAACGCCTCCCCGCCGAGGCTCGAGAGCTTCTCCCAGGCCGCGGGGTCGAAGGCGCCGCCCAGTGGGCGCAGGCTCGGCGGTTCGGGCTCGGCCGATGGGGGGGGCTGGGTAGCCCCGGGGCGCTCGCCCTTTAACAGCCAGCACTCGGCTTCGGGCGCGAGCTGTCCCAGGCGGTAGCAGGACAGCAGGCGGACCGACTCCTCCGGCAGCGCCTCGACTTCGCGCTGCTGGTCGGCGGTGAGGGTGCTGGCCGAGACGATCAGGACCCGGGCCAGGGGGTGCAGCTCGAGCCAGAAGCGCGCGAGCTCGGTCCCGCTCATCCCCGGCATGTTGGTGTCGGTGACCAGCAAGGGGGGGGAGCCCCCGGCGCGGGCGGCGACCACCGTCTCCAAGCCGGAGGCGAAGGTCCGTACAGAGAACCGGGAGCGGGCTAACACCCGCTCCTGGATCATCAGCTGCGACGAGTCATCGTTGACCAGCCAGAGCTCAGCGGGTTCACTCTTCGATGGAGCGGAAGCGGCGCTTTCTACCTTTGCGGAGCTTTCGGTCATCGAGGCGCAGTTCGATAGAGTCCTCGGCCTTCTCCTTCTGAACCGGCTCCTCGCGTAGAGCTTCCTCCGGCAGAGCGGCTTGGCGGAGCACCGAGATCACCGGAACCTCGACCGATAGCGTCATCTTGCCGTTGCGGTCTTTGAGCTTGTAGACCGCCCCTTCAGAGTCGGCTTTGAGGTAGCGGGCCACGCAGGTTTCGATCTCTTTGCGCAGGCAGTTCATCAGCTGGGGGGCCACCGTCTGGCGGTCCTCCACCAGCGCGGCCTTCAGGCGGTTCTTGGCGGCCGACCGCGAGTCTTCCTTAGGGGCGAACCAGCGGTGGAGCAGCGGCATTTTCATCAACAGTTCGTTCATCAGTGCCTCCTCTATCCGACCTGAGCGCCGATCTCGGCAGTGAAAACTCGCCGCAGCCGACTCCAGATGGAGGGGTCGGGATTCTGCAGCGGAACGTCGGGGTCGAGGATGCGCGCCACCACGTTTCGGTAGGCGTTCCCCGCCTTCGAGCGGGAGTCTAAGATGGCCGGTTCGCCCTTGTTGGAGGAGTGGACGATCCGCTCGTCCTCGGGCACCTGCCCTAGGAGGTCGATGCTCAGGATGTCTTGGATATCCTCGACGGCGAGCATCTGGCCCCGGGCGATCAGGGTGAACCGCACCCGGTTTAGCAGCAGGCGGATCTTCTGGATCTCGGCTGCCTCTAAGAGCCCCACGATGCGGTCGGCGTCGCGTACCGCCGAGACCTCCGGGTTGGTCACTACGATGGCCTCGTCGGCGCCTGCGATGGCGTTCTTGAAGCCCATCTCGATGCCGGCTGGGCAGTCGAGCAAGATGAAGTCGAAGTCCTCCCGGAGATCTTCGCACAGCTTCTTCATCTGCTCGGGCTTGATGGAGTCCTTCTCGCGGCTCTGAGCCGATGCCAGGATCGACAGGTTGTCGAACCGCTTATCCTTGATCATCGCCTGACGAAAGCTGCGGCACTTCCCTTCGACCACGTCGACGAGGTCGAAGACGATCCGGTTCTCTAAGCCGAGGACCAGGTCTAGGTTGCGCAGACCGATGTCGGTGTCGATGAGGAGCACCGACTTCCCTTGGGAGGCTAGACCTGCCCCGATGTTGGCGGTGGCTGTGGTTTTCCCAACCCCGCCCTTTCCTGACGTTACGACGATGACTTTACCCACGGGTGTGCCTTTCCTTACTGCTTGGCCGGAAGCGGCTCGAGGATGATCTGATCTCCCTCGAGGCGCGCTCGAACAGCGCTCGCTACAGATGTTCGTTTGAAAAGTGTGCGCTCCGACGCGCGTTGAAAGAAGCTGTCGGCGATACGGAGCTGAGTGGCTTGGAGAGAGGTGGCCACCACGGTGGCGTCCCGATCCCCTTCGCAGCCTGCGTGGACCGAGCCGCGCAGCTGCCCCAAAACGATCACGTCTCCGTCGGCTTCGATCTGAGCCCCGGGGTTCAGATCGCCTAAGAGGACGACGTTACCCCCGAAGACCACCCGCTGGCCGGAGCGGAGCGTGCGCCGCAGATACAAGGTCGGCTCTTCGTCCCCGTAGGAGGGGGCGCTCTGGCTGGCCGCTGACTCGGGCTGCTCCGGCTCACTCGGAGGCGCGGTCTGAGGCGCGATGGGAGTTTCGATGGAGGGTTCGATGGAGGGTTCGATGGCCGCGGCAGGCGACTCCCCGGTCCCGGGCTCGCGGGTCACCGCAGGGGCGGCGACCGGAGCCGTACTGGACACAGTATCGGACACAGTATCGGACGCGGTCGGGGAGGCTTCGGCGCCCTCGGTCCGGGCCGGCTCCGCTGCCGGCTCGGTAGGCTGTAGGGGCACGGCGGCCTCGCTCTTGGGTTCGGCGCTCGCCGGCTGGGTCTCAGGTGGCGGGGGTGGGGGCGCGGGAGCGGGCTGCGCCGCCGCCAGAGCCGCTTGGCGCAGCTTGCGTCCCTGATGCTTGGCTAAGCCCAGCCGACCGATGATGGCTCGGTAGCCCCGCCCTTCGGCTACCGTTCGGGTCTGGTGCGAGGTGCTCAAGATCCCCAGGCACTGTAACCCTTGAACGGTCAGCGCCTGGATCAGTTGGTCGAACTGCGCAACGGTGATCTCGCGCCAGCCCAGATCGAAGGTGATGGCGGTGTCGTCGGCGGTCTGTAGCCCCCGGGCCCGCAGCTGTCGGACCTCGGTCACCAAGGCGTCCCAGTCGGCGTCCTCGCGCAGCGAAGCCAGCAGCCCGTGCCGGGTCGTCTTAAGAATCATCTGTGCGCTCGATGCCGCCGAGGCCATACCCGAATCCACCTTCGTCCCGTAGCTCGATTTAGTGAATTATTCTCAAGCTCGAAGCAAAGGTCCTTCAGTCTTCTTAAGTTTTTGGAGAAATTTTCGATAAAAGGGAGGAGAGAGGGCTCAGGCCTGGGAGGCTTCGATCACGAACAGCCGATCCAGGTCCAGGTACTGGGTGGCCGCGCGGGTCACGGCTTCGTTGTCGAGTTCGGAGTGCAAGACCAGGCCGGCGGCGAAGAAAGCGGAGCGGTCGATGGTCACCCCTCGCCCTTTCTGCTCTTCGGCGAAGCTCTGGACTCGGGCGTAGAGGGCCCGGATCCGCTCTTTCTCTTCGGGGCTGCTCAGGGCGGCGGCCTCTCCTAGGGCGTGGGCCGCCTGTTTCAGTTGCTCTTCACTGGGTCTACTCAAGGGAACCTAGCACCTTTCGGACAGATAGTGGGGAGAGCCGCTTCCCTCTCAGGACCGGGCGTTCCTGTTCTGCCCGACGGTGGGGCGCCGGGGGTTCGGTGCGCTCAGTTCCAGTTGGTCTTCCGGTGCTGGGTGGCCCGCCAGACTTCGGACTCCGGTCGCTCGCCGTCGAACGGGTCTCGGGCGTAGCCGACGCCGCTCAGGTAGAGCCCGTGAGCCGGGGCGGGAGGAGGGGCGCACCCGTTGTCCCGGGCGGCCAAAAGGCGAGCGAGGTCGGAGGCCTCCCAGCGTCCGGTGCCCACCCGGACCAGCGCGGCTACCAGATAGCGCACCATGCGCCGGAGAAAGCCGTCGGCCTGGAGTTCGATGGCCAGCATCCGGGGGCCATCGCCGTAGACCTCGCCCCACGGCTGCATTTCCAGACGGTGAAGGCTGCGGCGGCAGTGCGGTACCGCTTGGGGGCGAAAGGCGAAGGTGCTGAAATCGTGCTCTCCTCGGAGGATCGGCAGCGCGGCCCGAAGGCGATCGAGATCCAGGGGCTCGTCGAGGCACCAGGCGCGGTGTCGCAGCATGAGGGCGGTCTCGGGGGGGCAGTCCGGCAAGAGGAGGTATCGGTAGCAGCGGCTGCGCGCCGAGTGGCGCGGGTGAAAGCCGTCGGTCTCCGGCAGGCGGGCGGCGCCCAGGACCGCTATCGGCTCCCGGAGCACCCCTTGCAGCCCGCGCCCTAAATCCCGGGGCAGCCAGAGGCGAGGGTGGGCGAACCCCACCACCTGGGCTAGCGCGTGCACTCCGGTGTCGGTGCGACCGGCGCCGGCCACCGCGATCGGTTCGCCGAAGAGTTTCGAAAGGGCGCGCTCGAGCTCCCCTTGCACGGTGACCGGCCCGCCCTCGGTCCGCTGGCGTTGAAAGCCCGAGAAGTGGGCGCCGTCGTAGGCGATCTTCAGGGCGTACTTCACCAGCCCCATCCGTTCGCTAGCCAGGCTAGGGGTAGGCTCAGTGCCAACAGCGTAAGCGAGAGGCCGCCCCAGCCGGTGGGTCCGGCTTCGGAGGTGCCTTCCCAGCGCTCGATCACGTTGCGCTGCTCTAAGGTCAAGGCGGCGATCTCGGCTCGCTCTAGGGCGTTGAGAAGGAGCGCTATCAGGCGGTCGTGGGCGTCTTGGAGGCGGGCCCATAGCCCCTTGGGCTCGGGCAGGCCTCGGGCTATCCGGCCGCTTTGCATCTCGCGGGTTTCGTTGGCTAACAGGGGGAGGAAGCGGTAGGCCAGGTGCACCAGCAGGGAGAGCTCCTTGCGATCGACGCCGGTCAGCCGCAGGGGAGACAAGCAGGTCACCCCTAGTCGGATCGCCGGTTGGGGTGGGGTGGTGTAGAAGAACAGCGTGGTCAGCAAGGTGATGACGAAGAGGCGGGCAGCGTACAGGCCGCCGGTCTTCAGGCCGTCCCAGACGAAGACGATCTGGTCCCAGCTGCTCTGGCCGTGGTTGAAGAAAGCCCAGGTGAGCAGGGCGCACCATCCGAGCAGCGTCACCGGCCGTAGAGAGCGCCAGAGTCGCCGCTGGGGGAGCCCTCCCCGGGCTGCGAGCAGGCTGAGGACCGCGCCCAAGATGACGAACGAGACGGCGCTGTCGAAGAGAAACGACAGCAGCGCGGCGGTCGCGAAGATGGTGGCCTTCCAGGCTGGAGCGGCCCGGTGGAGATCGCTGTCCCCGGGAAGGTACCGACCCAAGGCGATCTCGTCGAGTAGGCCCCGACGCTGCCGGTCCGGGCTCGGCGGCGTCGGGCCTGCGGTACGGCTACCGGATTCGGAGGCGGCCGTCTCCCCGCAGGTCATCGGCGAGGCTCGAAAGGGGGGTCCGGCCTACGGCCCGGCATGCTCTGGATCCTGAGCGGATTCGGCCAGAACGGTGCTGAGCAGCTGCGACTTCTTGTAGGCGGCGAAGACCGCTTTCGAGAGTACGGTCCGCAAGCCACCCTTTTCCATATGGTATAGCGCGTCGGCGGTGGTGCCGCCGGGCGAAGTCACCTGGTTGCGCAGCTCGGCGAGGTGGATCGGGGACTGCAAGGCGAAATCCACCGAGCCCTTCACCGTCTGAAGTACGAGCTGCTCGGCCACCCGCCGGGAGAAGCCCATATGGACCCCCGCGTCGATCAAAGACTCCATGAACAAAAAGACGTAAGCCGGTCCGGTGCCCGACAGCGCGGTGGCCATGTCCAGCTGAGATTCGTCGGAGACGAACAGCTCGTGACCCAGGGCCGAGAGCAGGGTCTGGGTGAACTCGCGCTGCTCGGTGGTGACCGCCCGGGTGGCGGTCCAGACGGTGATCCCTTGACCGATGCGAGCCGG
>CAZDLH010000014.1:0-13641 GCA_964505925.1 uncultured Burkholderiales bacterium | reverse complement strand
GAAAACAGCTTCTAAAGCGAAGAGTAAGACTACAAAATCGGCTAATGTGTCAACCAAGCCTGAAGCCGTAGCAGCGAAAGCAGCACACAAGAAAGCAGCACCCAAGAAAGCAGCGCCCCGTAAGAAGGGCACTCCCGTTAAAGAGATGTAGTTTGAATACGCCTTCCCTTTTGGGGGGGAAACTTTACCTGACCGCCACGGTCGGCTTCGAGCGCGATGTCGACCGGTGGCGGTCTTTGCGTCTGTCGAGAGGTACTGGGGGAGGCGCCGCTAGATTCTCTTGATCCAGAAAAGATTTTCGAAAGCCGATCCGAGGGAGAGCACGTTGCGGTGATCCGAGAAGTGTTCCCAGGCCTTCTTTAAGCGTCCGGCCCTCAGCGCTTTCAGACTGTCGTTGAGAGACACAGCTACGAACTGTTGGACCGAGGAGTCTCGGAAACAGTCGACCATACACGCTTGGCAGTCGTCGCGCACCTTCTGGCTGCCATCGAAATCGTAGATATGGCACATCGGCTTGTTCCAGCTATTGCATCTCCAGAGTAAGAGGTTCCAGTCTAGATAGAACTGCTTCCATCCGCCTAGACAGGGGAACTTTTCCGGTTCGCGATCGAGATGGGCGTGCATGTCCTTGAGCGAATTGGCCGGATTCAGCACCGGGAAACGCTTCTTTAACTCTTGAACGCGATCCACCCAAAGATGCATCTCTTCTTTGTTGAAGGTGACGAGGTCCGAGTCGGCGGCGCCGAGGTAGCTCGACTCGAGGGTCGTGAGAGGGAAAGAGAAAGTGACAGCTTCGAAGCCGAGGGATTCGAGGGTCTCCGGTAGGCTGTCGAAGTCGTCGAGCAGGCGATTGAGGGTGACCGACGCGGTCGCCCCGATCCCGGCCTGCTTCAAGAGCGGCATCGTTTTCTGAATCTTACTAGAGACCCCTTTTAAGCCGCGATTCTTCTCGTGGACTGCCAGATCTTGGGAGTCGATAGAGATGATTACCGCGGAGAGGTTACCTTCGACGAACTTGTCTACCGTTCGCTCCGAGAGGGTGGACCCGTTGGTGACCATCATGTTCACCATCCCTAGTCGGTCGGAGGTCTTGAGAAACTCCAGCCAGTCCCGGTGTACGGTGGGCTCACCTCCGGTGTAGATCATGAATCCGACGTCTTGGCTTCGGAGGATCTCGAGAGCTCTTTGACCATCGGCCAAGGAGACCGAGATCCCGTCTTCCCGGGGGAGCTTATCTCGGCTGAAACTGCAGAAGTCGCAGGCTGCGTTGCAGACGTTCGTGATGGCGAACTGACAGGTCGACGGCCCTCCGTCTTTGAGTACGCTCTTCAGTATATCGGTCCACTGTTTCACCGCGTTGGCTCCACTCTCGCTTGAAATACTATGGGGGTGCCGACTCCTGGAGTTCACCGACCCTAGAGGTTTTCCGCGTTGGAAGTCGACGGCACGTGCTGTGGGGTACGGGCCTAGTCTAGAGAACTCCTGCGCTCCGGTCGCAGTAGCGCCACGGCAGAGGGAGACTCGACGAACAAGGGGAAGCCTCTATGTATGTCCGAGGAGTTGATCGAATTTCCGTGCGATTACGAAGTTAAGGCGATGGGTTACGCTGGCGACGATTTTCGGGGCCATGTCGTATCGGTCGTTACGAGGCACGCGTCGCTGGCCCGCCCCGAGCAGATCTCTGTGCGCCGCTCGTCCGGAGGCCGCTACCTCAGTGTGAGTGTGAGTATCGAGGCCCGCTCTCGGGAGCATCTCGAACTGGTCTATTCGGAACTAAAGAAGGACGAGCGGGTCGTCTTTATACTTTAGGATTTCCACTGGAGAACGAGCGAAGCCCACGACAGGCCCCCACCGAAACCGGATAAGAGGATCTTTCCGCCCGGAGGGACCCGGCCGGAGGCCTCTGCTTCGGCTAGGGCCAAGGGCACTGAGCCAGCCGAAGTGTTGCCCATCCGGTCTACGTTGACCAAGAAGCGCTCCATCGGGACCTTCCATTTTTTGGCCGCTCCCTCGATGATCCTACGGTTGGCTTGATGCGGGACGATCAGATCGAGGTCCGTCACCTTTAAGCCTGCCCGCTCGAGGGCTCGGTGCGAAGATTCGACCAGAATCTGAGTCGCGAACCGAAAGACAGCCCGTCCATCCATCTTTACTTTATAGTCGCTGGGAACGCTGCTGGGACGACTCGGACCTGCAGGGATGTGAAGCGACTCGGAGAGGCTACCATCGATCCCGTAGTCCCAGCCCAGAAGCCGGCCGCTTCCCTCCCGGCTCAGTACCGTGGCGCCGGCTCCGTCCCCGAAAAGCACTGCGGTTCTTCTATCTTTCCAGTCTACGATCTTCGAGACGGCGTCTCCGCCGATACAGAGCACGTATCTGAGTTTCGCTGCGTGAAGCTGAGCCGCGGAGGTGAGCAGGGCGTAGAGAAAACCGGAGCAGGCCACGTTCAGATCGAAGGCTCCCGCGTTCGAGCAGCCCAAGGCTGCGGCCACTCGGCAAGAGGTGGCAGGCATGAACGCGTCCGGAGTGACGGTAGCGACCACCACGAGATCGACCTCTTCTGGACCGATGCCGGCCTTCTCGAGGGCCGCTCGACCGGCCTGGATAGTGAGGGGTGTGACCCCCTGATCCTCCGGTTGAAGGTACCTACTAGAGATTCCGGTTCGACTGCGGATCCATTCGTCGCTCGTCTCGAGACCTGAGGCGAGCTCCTCGTTTCCCACCTGACGGTCCGGCAAGCCAACCCCTAGTCCGATGAGGCTCAGGGGCAGGCTCTTCACGCCGATTCGAGCTCCTGGAGGAGAGTGTCGATCTCCGTTTCGTTATTCGTCCAACCGAGTTTGGGCTTCAAGCTACCGTCCTTGAGGTCTTGGCTGACGAAGTCGAGAACCTTTATCTTTTGGGAGATCGCACCGCGGACCCGGCTCTCTCGTGAGTTGGCGGCCTTTCCACCACCTGGAAATCGGAAGCTCATGTACGGCTCCGACGAGGGGCCGAAAGTGAGGTCTAAAATCCTTAGACCGCTTTCATTCCAACGTTCGTATCGGTCGTAATCTAGAGCGGCGAGCAGTCGGTCTCCCACAGCCTTCAGCCGATCCGCAACTCCGATGACGGTTTCCGTTTCCATCAAAACCTCCCTATACCCGCTCCAGAGCGGGTCCCTGCAAGGTGCGTGGTCACCCTGAAGAATCCTGCCTTCGGCGCCGCTATCCCCCCCCCTATGCGCCTGGAGAAGAACAGGTAGAGAGAAGCGCGAGAGCGGCTAGCTCTCCTGAGCTTGTCGACGCTTCGTCTTGCGAAGCCAGAGCTGAGCGTCCCGGTAGGTGGAGTCGGTCTTCAGTGCGCTCAGGAAGGCACTCTCAGCGAGATCGAATCGGCGACGGTAGTACCATCCTAGGCCGATATTGAAGTAGGCTTTGGGATCGGGACCGAACTGCTCCAAGGACAGCTCGAAAGCTTTGTGAGCCAGTTCATAGTTCTCGAGCCGATAGGCTACCCGGCCGACCTCGAAAGCTACATCGGTGTCGTCCCCCACATGGAAGATCCCGTCGAGGACCGGGTCTAAAGACAGTCTTAGCTCTTTGTGGGACTCCTCGTCGATCTCTTCGTGTTCTAATCCGAATAGGATATGGTCGGACAGTTCGTAGAAGCTCTGGGGATCGAAGCCTGAGAGTCGCAAGAGATCCAAGCTGAGTCTAAAGTTCGGGGCCTCGGCCACTGCGTCGACCCCTTCTTTGAGGCGAAATCGATCGACGGCGTGAAAGCGGTCCGTCTTCTCTAAGGTGTAAACCAGTTCGAGCAGCTGCTCTTCGGTCAAAGGAGCGCTGTCCTTTGGCGGTAGAACTAGGTGGCTCAGGTCTAGAGTGCCGTCTCGGCAAGTGGTATGGTGGGCGAACCCACCTAGCGTTTCGGCGTAGAGACCCAGAGTGTGCATGTTAGCGTTGAAGCTAAAGCCCCCTCCGTGCCCCACGACCTCGGGCTCCTCGAGTTCCCGCAACTGTTCGAGATGGGTAAACGATTTGTCGGCGGCGAGAAGCACCGTGGCGCTCTTCGACCAGGTCCGTATGCGCTCGAGGAGCCGAAGCGCGCAGGTCGGAAACGGGATGTGGGTAGGATCCCGGAGAGATTGATAGGAGGTCAAGATCTCGCGCCAGACCGCGTTTCGGTACACCACTTGAGTCTTGGGATAGGTGAATTCGATCTTGATTCGCTCTCCTAGGTTCGGCAGGTCGCGCGCAGCTTGTCCTGCGAGCAGTCCCTCCACAGAAACGCTGGCGTGCGCTCTTTGAATCTTCGAACCTTCGATGCGGAGGACATCGTGGGGCAGGGAGTCGATGACGTAGTTGCAGAGTACGAATACCGGGTTCGCCGATGGAAGGTGGAGAGGGGAGGGTCTACCCTCAGACCACGGTACAGGTCTGCGATCGGACTGGACATCGAATCTAGCTAAAGAGATCTCGCCGTTGGCGATCGGGCTCTTTAGCTCAGAGTGTTGGGCGAACGCCGCCAGCCCCTTCTCTCCGAGTTCGGCGAGTACGAGACGGAATCGGTACCCCCCGGGGGTCAGCGCGCGGGATACCTGTTCGACTTTCGCTAGGGACCGGTAGAGGAAATAGGCGTGCCTTCCGGTCCCGGGTCCGAGTTCGAAGATGAGGATCGGCTGGGACGGGTCGGTCAGCTTCAGCCGGTGAAGGTCCCTTAGGGTGGCTAAAATGGAATCCGACCACTGCTCGGCCAAGACGGGCGTGTTGGTGATATGGAAAGGGATATCGCCCCCGCTCCACACATCGGTGCCGCCCTCTTGGTAAAACTCTTTCATCCATTCCCAGATCACGGAGGATTCAAGAGGCTGATTTTGCTCGACAAGGGCGTAGGTTGAAGAGGTCATTGAGGTCCGTTCGGGGCAGATGATCGCTCCGGCATTCCTTCACTCGGTCTAGTTCCCTCTTCAACGGTTGGCGCGCCTCGCGAGCGGCCCGAAGAGCCTAGCGAGAGGGGTGAGACTTCATACTGCGAACCACGTCTCGTGGAGCGACGACGTTTTCGAACAGAGTCCGACCTTCGGCTTTGGCTCGAGAGGCTCGATGCGACGAGCTCGGTGGACCCTTTCTGTTCCTCTCCTTTCTGGGGAGTGCCGCTGTGCGCTGCTTTCCACCCGGAGGCTCCGATCTGGGTCTTTCAAAAGGAGCGGAATCTGGCGGTCCTAGTTCAGCACGAGGGGCTCCTACTACCGCCCGACTGCGTCTGGATGCTCGGAGGGTCCGTGTTCGGTCCGGACCCCGGGCCCTTTTGTTACCGGCTCCTCAAGGAGATCGAGAGGGACCCCAGGCTACCCCGGACTGTGCTGTTCGCCGGGCTGTTCTCTGGGCATCCCCTCATCTGCGAACCGGTGTGGCACGGGTGGCCACACCGTGAACTCGCTCCGATGGGTCGCTACGTCGCGAGCCTGGAAGGCGGCATAGACGGATTTCTCTCTCGGCGCTCTCGGAACTTTCGTTCCCGCCTAAATAGAAGCCTGAAGGCTGCCCTCGGCGGCGGACTAGAGCCGGAATTCTGGCAGACCGCGCCGGATACGGCCCGCATCGATGAGCTATGGCACCGCGTTCTGGAGATCGAAAAACGGAGCTGGAAAGGCCTGGCTGGCCGGGGGATAGACGGGTCGAATATGGACCGATTCTATCGGACGATGCTACCCCTTCTGGCGGAGTATGAAGGCGTTCGGGGCCTCTTTCTCACGAGGGACGGAGAGGACTTGGCCTATCTCTTCGGAGCCGTCCGGCACACCCATTTTCGGGGCCTCCAGTTCTCCTACGTGGACTCGGAGAAGGGCGGGTTGGGGAACGTCTGCCAATACCTCATGCTCGAGAAGCTTTGCGAAGAGGGCTGCCTGGCCTACGACCTCGGGCAAGCGATGGAGTATAAGGCCCGTTGGGCGGACGAAAATATCCTCTCCTGGAGCTATGTCGTGCGCGCCGGAAGGTAGGGTTTCGTCGGGCGACGGAAAACCACAGAGCATGGCCCAGAAAAGTAGCTACACCGACTTGGTGCACCAGATCTTCCGCGATGCGGAAGAGTCGTTGAGTCTCGACGATGTTATCGCACGTCTCTTGGAGCTGGAGTCGGAGAACCCGCCGAAGAGCCCTCGCTCCACTGTACGCTCAGCGATCCGTGCCAGTGGAGTCATTCAGCCGGCGGGGAAGAACCGCTTCGCTTGGTTACCCCAGCGTTTACGCGGTGCGCGGGTGAGGCATACCGTAAGCCAAGAGGATTTCGAGTCGCGGACGCTGCGCTGGGATACCGACCTACTGGTAGCGCTCTGGCCGGCTTTCAGCGAGCCGGAGAAGAGGCGTGAGAGGGGAGAGTCGATCGGAACGACCGACGACGGCAGGGAGTTCACCTTCGCCCTAGAGGAGGAGGAGGAAGCTTACTTCACCCCCCTGGGCACCGAGTTCTGGGCTTGGCTCAGCGAGAAGGGGGCCGAACCGGGCGACGACCTGATCTTCACCATTATCGACAGCGGAGAGCGCCGGCACGAGTTGAGGTGGGTTCCCCGTAGCGGGCGCAGCGTCGAGCTGATCGCCGAGCGAAATCGAGCGATGGCAAGACGGATGGAGAGCTTCCTCACCACCTGTCGGGACGGACTGGCGAAACCTCGAGAGATCGCCGCCGATCTGCTCGCTTCCCACAGCTACCACGATTCGGTCCCCCCGTTGGGTCTGTCCTCGTTGTTGCCGGAGGGGATCGCCGACCGCTTCGGTCGTGCGGTATCCCCCGATAACATCAGCGAGGAGAAGGCCTCCAACGTCATCCCGTTTCCTAATCGAACGGGTAGCGAGCCGGTCGAGGTGCCCATCGCGGAGTGGGCGCCTGGGGGCGGCTCGGTGGAGTTCGATATCCCGCGGAACACCGGGCAGGAGCTGCCGGATGACCGCGCCTATCGGGAAGCGTTCGACCTCCTCATCGGAGCTGCTGCTCCGAGCTCGGCCTTGGCCATCCACTCCTTGAGCCTTTCGCGCCTATGCTCTCCAGCCTACGCGATCTTGTCTAAGACCTCCGAGTTTCGAGGTGAAGCCCTCGAACTGGCCGGTCAGTCCGTGCTTGCGGCTGAGCGCCGAATCGCCCACGGGCTCATCGAGTCGCTGGTCTCCGGAGAGGAGTTTCCGGTCGAGGAAGCGCTGGCTAACTACCTGGAGGCTCGCTGCTTTTTGTCCCGCGCTCTCTGGCACGCTGGCTGTTTTGAGGAGGCGCTCGAGCAGGCTATGCACTGCTTTGAGATCGACCCGGAGGAGCCGACCGTTCGAGCCGATCTTTTCGTGATGCTGTTCGAATCGGATCGGCACGAGATGGTGATCGATCTTCTCGACTCCTATCCCTCCCCCTCGACCACGGAGGACCTCTATCACCGAGCACTGGCCGCTCTTCTCGATGACCCGGAGTCGAAAGACTCGATGAAGAAGCTGAGGAAAGCGGTTTCCCACAACCCTTACTTGGCCAGCCTCTTTCTGGGGGAGGACCCGAAGAAAGCGAAGCGCTCCTCGGTCGAAGAGGGCGATCTCTACGAGGGCGCTTTCGGCTATCTCTGGCGGCGGGAAGACCAGATCTTCGATCTCCTCGAGGAGATCGTACTAGCCCGACGATAGGCTCGAGGTTCGAGGTTCGAGTCGCGTCTTAGAGCGGCTCCGTACCGTGGCGAAGCTGTCTATAGTAGTGGAGCATCGAAAGTTGACGCAGACACCAAGCTTCGTGAGAGGACAGTTCTCGATCGGCTGGAGGCGGGTCCGGATGGTCGAGCTTGAGCTGTTTTCGGCAGTACTTTTCGAGGCCTCCCCCCAGGTTCAAGAATGAGGTCCAGGCCAAGCGGGGGGGGTACGTTCCGGTGGCAAAGCGGGTCCTCTGGCGTGGATGCATCTCGATGTAGAGCAGGGCTGTGCGGGCTTTGGCTTCGTTGAGTCGAAGCGCTCCCTCGATGTTTCCGAAGGTCGGAGGCCTCTTGATGTGGTAGCCGATCGCTTTGTAGTTCGTCTTGCGCACCAGACCCAGGGCTATCAGTCTGAGCCCGAGCTCCTGGTCTTCCCATCCGTACTCTTTGAACCGTTCGTTGAACATTCCAGCTTCGAACAGGTGCTTCACCCGAGCGCTAACGTTGCTGGTCCAGAAGAACGAGGTCGAGATATCGGCCATCGTGAACTTGGGGCGGTCGGGGATCTCAGGCTCTTGAACGTGGTTGACCCAGCCGTTGACCACGCATCGATCCCACTTGTCGTGACTTCGCAGATGCTCTTCGAGCAGATGGAAGTCTGCCAAAACATCATCATCGATGTACAGCATGATCTCGCCTTGTGACAGGTGGAGCCCGTGGTTTCGAGCGGTGGCCAAGGCGGAGTGTTCCTGGTAGCCGTAGACCAATCGATACGGCACATCGAGGTCTTCGATCATCTCTCGGGTTCCGTCGGTCGAACCGTCATCGATCACTACCACCTCGTAGCGCTCCGGATGGAGCGACTGTTTGGCGAGACTCTCGAGGACCAGCTTGAGAGTCCCTTTCCGGTTTCGGCTGCACAGTCCGACGGTCAGTTCGCGGTCGACGACCCGGGCCTCCACCGACTCGGGTCTTTCCGATAGATTCAGTTGAGGATTCATCGAGGTCCGTTCTCCTTTTCTGCACCTCTACCTCGGAGGGCTTTCCGTCCGCTCTCGAGGTATTCGCGCTCGGCCAGCAGTGATCTCAGGAGTGGGGCCCATCGGCCGCTCGGCTGCTGCTCGAGATAGTTCTTGTAAGCTTGGCGAAGGGGGCCGATAGTGGCCAGTCCGTTTCGGAAATAGTTGACCGGATGGAGTCCGCTTCTGAGTCGCATCTGAAGACTGGGGTACCGCTTGAAGAGCAGAGCAGCGGACTCGCCGTCGGCTCGGGCCGTACGGAGCAGGCTGGGGACCGGCTGAGGAGGTTTCAGGTGGTAGACGTACCCGCCGAGGACGAAGTGTCGTCGGACCCCGATCCTTTTGAGTCGGACTCCTAGCTCAGCATCTTCCCAGCGTCGAAACTCCTCATCGAAGAGCCCCGCCTCCAGGAGCAAAGAGCGCCTCAAGGAAGCGTTCGAGGTGCAGAGATAGTTCCTCGAATAGTGGGGGAGTAGGTTCGTCGGCTCATCGGGCAAAGGGAGGCTGTCGATGTTGATCACCGGTCCTCGTACCAAGCGTCTCAAGTGCCCTCGATGGGCCTCCTCGTGCTGCTCGAGAAGATCGGCGCACGGGAAAACATCATCGTCGATAAAAAGGATGTGCGTGCCCGACGCTTCTCGGATTCCGAAGTTGCGAGCGGCGGAGGTCCCGCCTTGAGGCCGCCGATGGATCTTTAAACGATACCCCACCTGCAGCTTCTCTAGCAGCGCGGGGGTTTCGTCGTTGGAACCGTCATCGATCACCAGGACCTCGAATCGAGAGCGAGGGTAGGTGAGTTTCTCGAGGTGGGTCAAGACCCCGACCAAAGTTTCGCCTCGGTTCCGGGAGGGGATCACCAAGCTGAAGTTAGGGGCGAACATAATGGGCGGCTTTTCGCTTCGTCTCGCTATTCCCTGCCGCGAGTCACCAACCCGGTCAAAGGCCCGAAGAGCGGGCTGTCCGTCCTAGATCGGGAGATGTTCACGAAGCCTATGGGCCCAGCGATGATCGGCCTCGTTCAAGAACAGTAGGGAAGGGCTAAAGTGATAGGGAGTCCCTAGGTAAGGGAGAGCCCACGAGAGGACGTAGCCGCCTGGGAGCCGGACGGTTTCGATCTGCAGCCGTCGCCCGGTGGCCTCGGCGGACACTTCGTCGTCGAGGACGTCGAAGCTGTCGAGAGCTTTTCGAAGTCCGAGGCCAGAGCTCTTGAGGACGGCCTCCTTGCGGGTCCAAACCCAGTAGAAGAGGTTGACATCGTCTCCGATGAGTTCGATCTCTTGAGCCGTGAAGAAGCGGCGCGCGAGGCGTTCGAAGTCCAGACTCCGACCCACCCACTCCAAGTCGACACCCAGGCAGAAGTTCAAGCTCTCGTCGCGACCGACGATGAGGACCCCCCGTTCGTGGGAGTGACTGAGATTGAACTCCACCCGGGAGCCAGCGAGGTGGGGGCGACCGTTGTCGGCCTGGAGCAGAGCTCCGGGAGATTCGCCGAGGGCTAGCAGGGTCTGCCGTAGGACAGCGTGACTGCAGATGAGATTGGCGCGGGCGTCCGCGCTTCGATATCGCTCGGCTCGGACGCGGCTCGTCTCCGGTAGAGTGGGGAGGAGCTCCTCTAACTGTGAGGAGGGGCGCGCAGTGGTAAAGGTGATCAGCGCTAGTCGCGGATGCTCGGGTTCCATCGAAGCTCTCAGTTGGGTTGCCCTTCCAACGGTAAAAGTTGGCGCGGGTCTACGATCACGCGATGGTACTGCTCGCTGTAGCGCTGCTTCAAAAGAGCGGGAAGATCGCAGCGAGGCCCGCTGACCACACACTCGGCGAGCACCGCCCGGGGGAGAGCGCGAGCCAGCTCGGCCCAAGCCCCCTGTCGAGCCAGTTGGGACAGCTGGGCGGGAAGGTCCGGGTAGCCTAGCTCCTCGAGCACCCTCGCGTAGTTCGGGGTGGACGCATAGAAGGCGACACGGCGAGTCACCTCACTCCAGCTGCTCTTTGCTTGTGGGCTGTCGGTGGCTACGACGAAGGCGGACCCGATGAGCTCCAGCTTGGGGAGCTCGGGCGCTCTTCGGGGGAGAGCTTGCGCCAACGCAGGCTGGGTTACTCGCTGGAGGTACCGGTGGTGAGTGAAGGGATGAAGCATCAGCATGTCGGCGGAGCGGCCGGCGACCTTGACCATCCCGGGACCGACCGCGGCAAGACCGAGCGGCGGTCCTCCGAAGTCGTGGGGATCGGGAGAAAACACCGGACTCGACAGCGTGCATCGATAGTGCTCACCGACAAACTCGGGCTTCTCTTCTGTGTTAAAGCAAGCGAAAAGGTGGCGCAGAAGTTCGAGGTACTCCTCCATCGCTCGAGCTGGACTCTCGGGCCAGGCGCTGGAGAAACGTCGCTCGATATGGGCTTTCACTTGGGTCCCCAGGCCGAGACGAAAACGCCCTCGGAAGAGGCCGTTCAGGTTGTAGGCGGTCTGGGCCAACTGGAACGGCGAGCGGGCGAAAGCGACCGCGATGTTGGTACCCACGGTCAGGGCCTCCGTGTTGCTCAAAGCGAGCTGGCTCGCCAGCAGCGGATCGGTGTCGGTTTCGGCTAACCAGAAGCCGCCGAAAATCCCGCTCTGCTCACACGCCCTCGCCCAGCTTGCGATCCGGTCGAGGCGACCTTCCCATCCAGCATCGATCTGCATCCCACCTTGTTCCCAGCCTCCCGGGAAGGAACCTGCCGAACATGATTTGAAGAAAGTTCAATAATGTGGTCTGCTTCTGTGAATCCGAATTCGCCCTCTCCGCTGCTCCAGGGCTACCCGCTCCACCGCAGCAGGACGGTCGTCGGCCTGATCTCGGGTACCTCCGTCGACGGTATCGATGTCGCGGTGTTGGAGCTCCCGCCTTGGGAGAGCCGCACGCGACCTCCGACCCTGCTCGACTTTGAAACCGTCGCCTACCCGAACGAGGTGCGTCGAAAGGTCATGGACGCCGCTCACGATCGGCTCTCGGTAAGGGAGACCGCCGAACTCCATCACCGCATCGGGCAGCTCTTCGGCCGAGCAGCGACCGATGTGTTGGGCGGCCGTAGAGCGGACCTCGTGGCGAGCCACGGTCAGACGGTCTACCACGCTCCCGAGTCGAGTCTCAGTTTGCAGTTAGGGGAGCCAGCCTGGATCGCTCGGCTTACCGGATGTGTGACGGTCAGCGATTTTCGCGTGGCCGATATGACCTATTCTGGACAGGGGGCACCCCTGGTACCGAAGTTCGACGCTTATCTCCTGCGAGCCGATCGGCTTCGCATCGCCGTGAACCTCGGAGGAATCGCGAACATCACCGTGATCGAGCCCGATGGCGGACCGGTGACGGCCTGGGACACCGGCCCAGCGAACTGCCTCAGCGACGCTCTCTGTCGAGCGCACGGACTAGGCCCGTACGATGCCGGAGGAGAGCGCGCAGCGGTCGGCCAGACCGACCCGGCTCTTCTCGAGGAGCTCCTCGAGCACCCCTACTTCGCCCTGGAACCTCCAAAGAGCACTGGGCTTGAAGACTTCGGCGAGGTGTACGCCGCAGCGCTCGAAGGGAGGGGTACCGTCGAGGACGTGATCCGAACGACCCTAGCGCTGGCGGCGGAGACCTTGAGCCGGGCGATCCATTACGCGTCCGCGGCAGGGGGGCATCGCTACCCCGTAGAGTTGGTCTTCGCCGGAGGGGGAGCGTCGAACCCCGTTCTTATGGAAGAGATCGCAGTGCGGGTCCAGCGACTCTTCCACGAGTCTAAGCAGAGCGCACCCCGGCTGCTTCGCTACTCGGAGTTCGGGATCGACGAAGATGCCCGGGAAGCCGCTGCCTTCGCTTATCTCGGCGACTGCACGGCGATGGGGCTGCCTGGAAATTTCGCTAGTGCGACCGGGGCCGACCGGCCCGCGATCCTCGGCAAAGTGAACTGGCCGTCGGGCCCGGTCGCCTAGCTCTTCGGTCGGTCGTCGGAGGAGCGGCTCCAGGACCTGAAAGGCCCAGGACTCCTCCCTTTGCAGAAAGCGCGCCCGGACCTTTCTTCACGGCCTGCACTCGGGGCTCTAAGGTTCGGTTTCCGCTCTGCGTGGAGATCGGCCGGGGTGGAAGCGGTTCGGGGAGGCGCGAACGATGTAGGGGAGTAGGAAGACGGAAAACAGCGTGTTGACGCAGATCCCCAGCGTCACCAGATAGCCCAACGAGGCGATCCCTTGGTGTTCGGCCAGGCCGAGAGATAGAAAACCCGCCGCTGAGGTGGCTGCGGAGAGGAGTATGGCCGGTCCAGTGCTACAGCAGAGCACTTCGTCGTGCCCCAGCTCTTGCATCCTGAGCACGCTGTGGAGCCCGAAGACCGACCCGATGCCCAAGAGCATAGGGATGGCTACGAAGTTCGCCGGGTTGAAACTCCAGTTTAGCAGACCCATCAGCGCAAGAACCACGAGTAAGGAGAGAACGCTCGGGGCGGTGGCGAGGGCGGCCCAGCGGAAGTCTCGTAGGACCGCGACCTGTACTAGGGCCAGCGCGATCACCGACCAGAAGAGCCCCCACCAGTGGGTGTGTAGAACGAGCCGTTCGAAGAGGGCGATCAGTATCGGCTCCCCGCTGACCTCGGGCTTCACGCTCTTGACCTCATCCAGAAAACGATGGAGATTCTCCGACTGCCAGATATCGAGCTTCGGGAAGACCCGAAGTACGAACCGACCGTCTTGCGTTATCAGCCGACCGGTGAGCTCGGACGGAAGGTCCTCGACCTCGAGCGGGATCGCGGTCTGGAGACGGAGCAGCGGGAGCAGCCTTCGAGCCTCTCGGAGGTTCTCTAACCGGATCTCCTCGAACGCATCGAGCACCGGTCCAGGGCCTCGCTGGTCCACCCTGTCGCGGAGCAGACCTGCCGTGCTCAGCAGCTGTTCGGAAGGGGTCTGTTCGAGGCGGTCGATCAGGCGCAGGGCGGTGCGAGCATCGAAACTCTGCTGGTGTTCGAGTCGGTCGATGA
>CAZDLH010000013.1:3670-13652 GCA_964505925.1 uncultured Burkholderiales bacterium | reverse complement strand
GGTCGATATGCTTCTTATCTTCGATCTGGTCGGTGGCGATCGATTTGTAGCACAGCTCGGCCAGCTTGATCCGGATCTCGTCGGCTGCGGCGCGGGTCAAACCGCTCCCCACGACCGCCCAGTCGCGCTGAGCCGGTGCGTACTTCCGAGCCAAGCGCCGGATAGCGTCCTGGGTCTCTTTGCCGAGCACCGAGCGCATCAGAGCGGGCAGGCGCTTGAGCTCTTCGAGCTCACGGTAGAGCGTCTCTTCGGAGATCTGATCCAAGTACTGTGCCAAGCGGAAAATCAGCAGATATCCGGCCACCACTTGGGAGTAGAACGCTTTGGTGGAAGCCACCGACATCTCGATATCGCGCCCGTCGCTGGTGTACAGCACGCCGTCGAGCTTAAAGGTCATGGCGCTGTTGCGGCGATTCACGATCCCGATCACCGATGCACCGCGCTCCCGGGCCATATCGATGGTTCGGTTGGTATCGGTGGTGGTCCCTGACTGCGAGATCGCAACGATCAGACAGTCGGTCATGGAGTCGGTCATTCGATAGCCCGAAAGCTCGGTCGCTTTCATCGCTGAGATCGAGAGACGCTGGGCGAACAGACGCTCCATAAAAGCTGCGATGGCGGACCCTGCCACGGCCGCGGTACCCTGTCCGATGAACAGCACTCGGCGGATCTCTCCGCTCTTTAACCGCTCTAAGACGCCCCTCGGCAAGACCGACTCGCCTAGATTCATCATCACTCGGTAAGGGTCCCGATGGAGGGCGAACTTTCCGAGCAGAGTCTTCTCGACCGAGTTGGGGGCCTCGGAGATCTCTTTGTGCAGGTAGTGCCGGAAATCCTTACGGTCGATGTCCCGGGTGGTGATCTCGGCCAGCCCGCGGTCCTCCTCGGTCAGAGGGCGCTCCTCGCCTTTGAGGTTCAGCGAACGGATGGCCTCTACCGCGCCCTTACCCGAGGCCTTCAGGATCGCTATGTGCCCTGCGTTTCCATCCAGGCGAACGAAGCGCGAAGTCTGTTCGACCACCCCGTACAGCTCGGAAGCGAAGACGTACCCCTCCTTCATCAAGCCCACGAAGAGGGACTGCCCTGACCCCTTGAGCGCCAGATACAGGTGATCCGGGTCGGCCGTCGTCTCCAAGACCAGGGCCAGCGAGCCTTCACACTCCGAGACGGTCTTGCAGAACGCCTCTTCCGGGGTGTGCCCGGCGGCTAGGTACTCGTCGAAAAGCAGGGGAACGATCTTGGCGTCGGTCCCGATCCGGTCCGAGATCTTACGGCCGTGATTCTGGAGGAGCCGCTGCTTCAGCGCCTGATAGTTGTCGACGTCGCCGTTCACACAGCAGGTGGTGAAGTGACCCGAGAGATTTCCGGGCTGCTCCTGCAGGTCCAGCGTCACCTCGTCCACAGGATGACAGTTCGGCTCGGAGATGATCCCGTTGGAGGCCCAGCGGGAGTGAGAGTAGATCACGCTCTCGACGGAATCGAAGCTAGCCAGTCGCCAGAAGTAGCGATCCGAGCCGATGATCGCATAGAGGTTGCGCACATTGTCGCCGAGGGCCCCGACCTCCTCGGCCACTTTATAGGAGAAGAGGATATGAACCGTTCGAGCGGTGGAGTAGACCCGCACCGAGGCGTTCACGAAATCTTGGGGCTGCTGCCGCTGTTCCCACAGCACGCGGTCGCCGGCGCTCCAGAAGTTGAGGAACTCCTCGTACTGCTCGGAGCTGACGGTGAGGCGACAGGACACCCCGCAAGAGTCGCGCCCCCGAACCTCCATACGCCCGATATTCTCTAGCGCTACGGCTAGTTTCCAGGCCTGGAACAGGCAGGCCTGACGAGAGCACTCCTCGGGGATCAGACGGACCGCCCGGGGGAGGAAGGCTAAGATGTCCTCCCGGAGCGCCCAGAGTAGGTCCCGCGCGCCCATTAAAAGCCCGTTGAGCGCCTCCACCTCGGTGGCTCTGAGGTCCTCGTGGGCCTCCTGCCATCGCTCCGTGCGGTCTACCCAGTCTGCGAGGCTCGCCGACCAGCGCTCCACTCGGGCCGCTAGCTCGGGCTCGCTATCGATGGCCAGAAGCTGTGGAAACTCTTTGAGACCTTGAACCTGGGCAAAGAGCGCATCCACGGCCTCCTGAAGCTTGGGAATATCCTGGAGGTCGATCTCTTCGACCACCATCTCGTTCACCTTACGCTCAAAGTCGGCCCAATCGAAAGTTCCACCCTCACGGGTCTCATACACAAGTCCAGCAATACCGCACATTTGGCGGCCCTTCTTGCTCGAGCGAGGCCAACCTCCCTGCCCCTAGGCCCCGGAGCAGTCCGGCCTCCCCCGCCGGGGGATCCCAGCAGCGATCCGCGGGACCTCAGGCCCCTCGCGAGTCGACCCCAAAGCGCTGGAACGGCCCCCAAGAACGCCGGGTAGGTCAGGCCTCGGGAGGGGTCTCCTCGGCGTCCACCGGCACTCCGACGGCCTCTTCTCTCCCGAGAAAGCCCTCCTCGAACGGTGCGGCTAGCGCGTGCCGCACCCGCGCTCGAGCCAGGTCGAGATCGGCGAGGGAACGAACCAGGTTGGTCTGAGCCGTAACGAAAGTGAGTTGGGTGTCGAACACATCGGTCAGCGTACCCAAAGCCACCCGGTACCGCCCTTCGGCGATGCGGACCCCTTCCCGAGCCGAGTCGACTCCGACCTGCGCCGCTTCCACGTTGCGCTCGGCGGTGATCAGCTCTGCGTACACCTCCCCCACCTGCTGCTCGAGCAGTAGGTGGGTCTGCTGAAGCTCAGCTCGGCGGATCTCGAGCTCCCCTTCCGCAGAGGTGACCGCTCCGGCCCGGGCGCCGCCGTCGTACAGGTCGAAGTTCACGCTGAGCTGCATACTCAAGGTGGGCACCTGCACACCGTTGGGTAGCCCCTGGTAGGTCAGGCCGGTAAAGGTGGACACCTCCGGCCGGTTCAAAGCGTAAGCTGCGCCGAGGGCGGCCTCGGCCGCTTCGACGTTTCGAGTCGCTACGGCCAGCTCCGGTCGCCGCGCTCGGCCCTGCTCCAAAAAGTAGTCCAAGCTCTTGTTTGCCAGGTCCGGCTCGCTCGACTCTTCGAACTCGACCTCGGCCAACGGGGATAGGCCCAGGCGTCGAAGCTTCTCCATCCGGCTCTGCTGAAACCGCAGTCGGGCCGCGTTCACGTTGACCACCGAGTTGGTCACCGCCGACTGAGCGCGCACTACGTCGCCGGGGGACATCAGGCCCGCATCGTGGAGGGCCTTGGCCAGCCTCAGCTGCTCCTGACGCATCTGCAGATCGTTTTCGGCCACCTCGAGCAGGCGTCCGGCGAGGACCACATCGTAGAAGCCCTCCTTTACGCTCAGCGCCAGATCGTTTTCCGTTCGCAGGAGGCTCGCAGCAGCGGCCGCCCTTCGCCGGTCCGCCGCCAAGACTAGATTCCTAGTCCGTCCAGAGTCGAAGAGGAGTTGACTAAAGCCCACCCGAGTGGAGACGCGCTGAGTCGTGATGCTGCCGCCCCCGTCACCGGAGATCACCTGGTCCCCGACCACGACGCTCCCCCCACCCCCAGGGCGGGAATCGGTCGTAATCTCGCTCACCGTACTGCCTACGCTCAAGGTCGGCATCAGAGCGGAGCGCTGCGTGACCACCACCCCTTCGGTCTGACGGAGCTGGCCCCGGGCGACACCCATATCGGGGCGGATCTCCAGAGCTAAAAGGATCGCCTCGTACAGATCGAGGGGCCGGTCCGGTAGCGCATCCGGTCGACCCACGGGGCTGGTCACCTGCACCCTTGGAGCCAACAGCGCCTCTCGGGTCTGATCGATATCGAACGGCACCGGACGCCCCTCTGGGATCTCGCTGCGACCGCCGGGTGGGACCGGTGGAGGGGGAGGTTCCGGGAGACTCTGGGCGCCGACTATCGGGGTCAGCAGAAAAAGTGAGACCAGGAGCGTAACCGCTCTACTCCACACGGCTACTCCTGCTCAGAAAACGGCTTCTCAGGTCATCGAGAAGTACGTAGCCGCACGGGACCACAAAGAGGGTCAAGAGCGTGGAGGCGAACAGGCCTCCCACCACCGCGATCGCCATCGGCCCTTCCAACTCACCCTTGATGGCTACCGGTATCATACACAAGATAGCCGAGAAGGCGGTGATGAAGATGGGGCGCAGCCGCTCCGGGCAGGCGAACAGCAGGGCGTCCCTGCGCTCCCGGCCCGCCTCCCGGGCTTGAAGCGTGTTCTCGATCAGTAGGATCCCGTTTTTCACAGCGATCCCTATCAAGAGCAGACACCCCACCCCCGCCATGATACTAAACGGGGTCTGGCTAAGAAAAAGAGCCAGGATCACCCCCACGATACACAGAGGTACACACAAGATGATAGCCAGCGGAATGAAGAGGTCCTCGAACTGAATAGCCAACAGCATATAGACTAAGACCACCGCCAGGACGATAGAGAAGGCCAGCTTCTGAAACTCGCGACCCTGGGCTTTCATCTGCGGGCTCCAGTCCCAGCGATAGCCATCGGGTAGCTCGAACTCGGACATGGCCGCACTGATATCGGCCTGGATCTCGCTCGCCGGCCTGGTCCCTCCGGACCCGCTCAAAGCTGTGTACCGCTGCCGGGCGACCCGGTTGATGGTGGGGAAGCTCAGCGCCGGCTCGGCCGCCGCCACCTGATTGAGCTGAATCCCTCGGGCCGCCGAGGAGACCACGCCCGGACGCCCCGTCTCCTCTCGGTCCGACGGTAGCGTACCCACGATCAGATCCCGGAGCTGGTTGGTACCGATCCGCTCTTCCCGGGGCAGCTGGACCACGACGGGTACCCGTCTACCGTCCGCTTGAAGGTAGGTAGCGATCCGCCCTTCGGACGCGGTCTGGATGGCCTGCGCTACCTGAGAGAAGGTGATCCCCAGCTTGGACGCCTTAGCTCGGTCGATGATCCAGCGGATCTCGGGCGCCCGTTCCCCGTTCAGATTGGTCAGGTCTTCCGCCCCGGGGATGGTGCTCAAGCGTGTTCTCATTTTACTGGAGAGCTCATCGAGGACATCGAGATCCGGTCCATAGATGTAGACTTCGAGGGCGTCGTCCGAGCCGAACGAGATCAGGCGGCGAACTATATCCCAAGACGATGGGAAGGCTCTAATGAGCGGGACCTTAGAGAACTCTACCGCAAGTTCAGCGGCGATCTCGTCGGCGTGCGGGCGTCCTTCCCGATCGGTCAAACCGATCCACGCGAGGGCCGTGTCCCGGGCCCCCACGTTGCCGAAACTCTGCCCCACCCTGACCAGGTAGCTCTCCACGTGGGGATGCGCTTTGATGATCTCCTCGACCTGTCTCATAGCGCGGTCGGTCTCCTCAAGCGAGGTCCCTCTGGGCATGGTGGCCCGCATCCGCAGGGTGCCGGTATCGGACCTCGGCATGAACTCGAAGCCCACGAAAGGGAGTAGAAGCAGGCTTAACAGAGTGATGCCAGCGCCGATAGCGATCACCATCCTAGGGCGATCCAAGGCCTCCGCGAGGTAGTCCCGATAGACCCGATCGAGGTTGTCGAACCAGCGCTTGAGAGTGCGCGACACCCGCTCCCAGCGGTCCACCACCGCCCCGTCCACTTCCGGCTCCGGCTTCTTGATATAGAGCGAACAGAGCATCGGGACGCTGGTCAAGGCGTCGAAGGTGGAGATCACCATGGCCGCGATCACCACCATGGCGAAAGGTTTGAACATCTGCCCGGTGAGTCCGGGGATCAAGAGCAGCGGGAAGAAGACCACGATCACGGTCAGCGAAGAGGAGATGACCGCAGAGACCACCGGTCGAGTCCCGACTACCGCCGCTTCGGCGGGTTCGAGGTCCTCGTTTTCCATTTTGCGATAGATGTTCTCCATGATCACGATGGCGTCGTCGATGACGATCCCCGTGACCATCGCCAAGGCCAACAAAGTCATGGTGTTCAGGCTGTAGCCCATCCACCAGATGAAGCCGAAGCTCGAGATGATCGAAACGGGGATCGAGGTGGCCACCACCAGCGTGGTCCGCACGTTCCGCAGGAAAAAGAGCACCACGCCCATAGCCAGAATGCCGCCTAAGACGGCCGCTTCTTGGAGAGACTTCACCGAGCGCTGCACGTAGTCGGCTTGGCTGTAGATGATGCGAAAATCGAGGTGAGGGTAGAACGCTTCCACCTCTTTGAGCTTCTCGAGGACCCCTTCGATGGTGTCCACCGTGTTGGCTTCGTCCTGTTTTTGGACGCTCAGACTGCCGGAGTCCTCGCCGTCCATCCGCTCGAGAGCCGCGATATCGCGATGCCCCCGGCGGATCTCCGCCACGGTGCCCAGCTCGATGGTGTTCCCGTTGGCCTGCCCCACCGGGATCAGCTCCAGCTCTCGCAGGTCCCGAACCCAACCGAAGCTGCGCACCAAGAGCTCGCGGTCTCCCTCCTTGGCCCGCCCCGCCGGAACGTTGCGGTTCTCCTGGGAGAGCGCGTTCACGAGATCCGAGGAGTTCAAAGAGCGCGCCAGGAGAGTTGCGTTATCGAACTCTACCAAGACGGCTTCCTCTTGGCCTCCGTTGACGTCGACGGCTCCGACCCCCTGCGCCGACTCGATGATCGGCTTGATCTCTTCTTCTAAGATCGTGCGCAGGCGCACCGGATCGTTCGAGCCGCTGACCCCGATCATGATGATCGGCATGGCGTTAGGGTCGAACTTCCGGATGGCGGGGGCTTGCAGGGTGGGGTCGTCGGTAGGGAAGTTCCGCTGCGTTCGCTGGATCTGCTGCAGGACGTCGAGCGCCGCCTGTCCGGTGTCCACGCTCGGAGAGAACTCGACGGCCACCCGGGAGGTGCCCTCAGAGGTGGAGGACGACACGCTGATCACACCGGGAACGGTGGCCACCGCATCCTCGACCACGGAGGTGATCTGAGTCTCGAGGTCCTCCGGCGCCACGCCCGGCCAGGTCGTGGTGACGTACAGCGTAGGTATATCGACTCGCGGGAGCAGGTCGAGGGAGAGCTGAGTGTAGGCGATAGCTCCCAACAGTACGAAGATCAGTAGCCGCATCGCGGTAGCGATGGGGCGCTGTACAGAGATGCTCGCGATATCCACTACTGGGCCCCTCCGTCCATGGTGGTAGGAGTCGGAGTCGGCGAGGGTGTGCCGGGACGAACCACCCGTTCGGCGGTCTCGGAATCTTCGCCCGGCTGCAGCGCCGACGGATTCGAAACCTGCACCTCCTGGCCATCGCGGAGCGCGCCGGGGGACTGAACCACCACCTGCTCGCCCTCTTCGATACCGCTCCGGATCGCGGTCTTCTCGTTATCCGATAGCCCGTACTCCACCCGGCGCACCTGAACCGTACCGTCTACCACCTTATAGACGGTAGCCGTTCTTTCGCTACTGTTCTTCTCGTACAGCGCGTTGCTGGGTACGGTCAGCCGCGGGTCTTGGGGGCCGAGCCAGAACTCGACCCGGGCGAACATCCCTGGACGCACCCGCCCTTCCGGGTCCTCCAAGCCGATGCGCACATTGAACTGGCGGCTAGCAGCGTCGACGGCCGAGTCTTTAGAGGTGACTTCGGCTTCGAAGGCTTCGTCGCGAAGCCCGTCGATCCGAACCACGCAGGGCCGACCGGGCACGATGTAGCGGTACACCTCTTGGGGCAAAGACGCCACCACCCGCACGGAGCCTTCGGCCTGCACCGTCAAGATAGGGGTGCCCACGCTGGTCACCGCACCGGGGTCGAGCCGGCGATCGCTAACGTAGCCGTCCACCGGCGAGCGCAGCTCCGTCTCCGCCAATCGAAGTTCGGCCAGCGCGTGCTCTGCCCGGGCCGCCTCTACCAACGACTGCTGGGCCAGCAACTGCTGTTGGAAAGCTTCGGTGCGGGAGGTTGCGGCCTCGGCCTCGGTGAGGGTGGCATCCGAGCTGACCGCGCTCAAACGGGAGGTCTCGATCTCGGCTTGGGCCGTCGTGGTCGCAGCCCGGGCCTGCTCCCGGGCGTTGGCCACCTCGCTGCGAGCTGCCCGCACGATGGCCTGCTGGGCCTCGGCCGCTGCGTAGGCCGAGAGCACGGCGTTGTAGGCGTCCTGCACATCGGCGTAGGAGGCGAAGCCTTGTGCTTGGAGCCCCTCCATCCGTTCATACCTCACGCTGGCCTGCTGATAGTCTACCTCGGCCTGTCGCAGACTGGCTTGAGCCCCTTCTAGAGCCGCTTCCGCCTGGGCTATCGAGGTCTCGCCCTCGGTCAAGGTCGCATCGTAGACGGCCAGGCTTCTCTCCACTCCGGCTTCGGCCGCCTGGAGATTGGCGCGGGCGGTGGCCACACCGCTACCCACCTGCACGTCGGTCAGCTCCCGCTGGCTCAACAGCTGAAAATAGGTGAACTCGGCGTTCGCTAGAGCGCTACGGGCGCGCAGAACCTCGTTGAGTACCTGGGAGTCGTCGATCTTGGCCAGCAGCTGCCCGTTGGTCACCCGGTCTCCGGGGTGCACGGTGACGGACTCCAAGATCCCCGGTGTGCGAGCCACGATCTCCACCGTCTGCAGCGACTCTACGTTCCCCACCACCTCGTACTCGAACTGTACGCGCTGAAGGCTAGCCGCAGCGACCCCAACGGCTCGAGCTCCGCCCCCTCCGGGACCACCCGGGGTGATCGGGGTACTAGAGGTGGCTTGCCAAAGGCGCCAGACGATGGCCAGCGCCAAGATGGCGAACATGGCCACCAGCGCTATTTTTAGAGGGCGTCGGTTAAGAATGAAAAATTCCTCACTTGAGTTGACAGAGCTATCAACAAGGTTCCCGAGCGCGGGTTCCTGTAAACCGAAACTGATGGAAAGGACCGAGACCCGAAGTCTACTATAGACCGACCGCCTCAGCCCAGGGGTAGGGCCCTATCCGTATCGAAGGGGTAGAAGATGCAGTTCCAGGATCTTAAGAATGCCATGAAGCGCTTCTCCGAGGACGGGGCCTCCCAGTCAGCAGCAGCCTTAGCGTTCTACGCCGTGACCGCTCTCCCGCCGCTGCTGGTGATCCTGGTGAGCCTCCTGTCGTTCGCCTTTTCGACCGACCAGGCCACCGAGCACCTCCTCTCCCAAGTGGAGGCCTTCACCGGCGAAGCCACCCGAGAGTTCACCGCCGGTCTACTAGAGAACCGCCAAAACGATCGCAACGGAGTCGCAGCGCTGTTCGGCTTCGTCTTGGTCTTGGTGGGGGCCAGCGCCTTCTTCGCCCAGCTGCAGGCCGTTCTCAATCGGATCTGGGGTGCCGAAGGAGAAGGGGGGATCAAGGCCACCGTTTTAAAGCGTCTGCTCGGCATGGCTGCGGTGCTCGGCGTGGGGCTGCTGCTGCTCGTCTCGGTGGTCGCCTCTGCGGTCTTGTCTGCGGTCTCGGACTATCTATGGTCCACATCCGGCTGGGGGGCGCCGCTCCTCGTCACCATGGAAGGGCTTCTGACCGTGCTCTTTATGGCTTGCGCCTTCGCTATGGTCATATACCTCCTGCCCGACTGCGACGTCTCCGTGAAACCGGCTTTCGTAGGCGCTACCGCCGCCGCCATTCTGTTTTCCGTGGGCAAGGTCGGCATGGGCTGGCACCTCGGCCGAGCCGACTTCACCGCCGACTACGGCAGTGCTGGAGCCCTGGTGCTCCTCCTGTTTTGGGTCTACTACTCCGCGATGATCTTCCTCTACGGAGCCGAGTTAGCTCGCGTGCTAGACAAGGATCGCAACCAGTCCTGCACCTGAGGCCCGATCCGCTCCACGATCAGCTGATACCCCTCGGCGTTGGGATGGATCCGGTCCGACTGGTTCAGCTCGGGTACGGTCGCCACCCCATCCAAGAAGAACGGGATGAGAGGCGTCTGGAACTCCTGCGCGAGATCGCTATAGAGCGCTTGAAACGCCTCCGTGTACTCCGGGCCCAGATTGCCCGGGACCCGCATCCCCCCCAGCATGACCGGGATGCGGCGCTCTTGGAGCAGGCTCAGTATGCT
>CAZDLH010000013.1:0-3660 GCA_964505925.1 uncultured Burkholderiales bacterium | reverse complement strand
CTTGGTGACCTGCGGGTCGATCCCGCGCAGCCCGTCGTTGCCCCCGATCACCAGGAGCACCGCGTCGGGTTCGAGCTGCAGAACCCACTCCAGTCGCGACAGCGTGCCGCTGCTGGTCTCGCCGGAGACCCCCCCGTTCTGAACTCGCCAGGAGAGCCCCTCGGCCGCCAGATACTCCTCTAGGAGCGTCGGGTAGGTCTCGGCCTCCTCCACTCCTAGCCCCTCGGTCAGACTGTCGCCGAGGGCTAAGAGCACCCGAACCTCGGCGACGGTCGGCTGGGGCGTGGGCGAGACGGAAGGGGAGACCACGGGCTGCGGTGAGCGACATCCCACCGCGAGCAGGAGAAAAAGTAGACCCGAGAGCTGTCGGCAAAGTGCGGCCATCATCAGGTGGAATCCCTTAGATAGTCCAGGGGCTTGGCCTGCAAGACCGGCCCCGCCAAACTCAGCCCCACCAGCGCTGTGATCAGCCCCGGGGAGAGCAGCATAGCGAGGTCCGTCCACCCTAGCGGCGGCACGTCCATCTGAAAAAGCCAGATCGCCGTACCCCAGACCGCGAGCCTGCCCACCCCCCAAGCCACCGCGGCGGCCACCGCGCCGAGCAGCCAGTTCTCCCACAGCACGACGGCCAACAGAAACCGGCGCCGGGTTCCGAGCACCTTGAGATAGGCGGCATCTCGGCGGTACTGCCAGCGGTTCGACCAGATCGCGCTGAGCAGCACCACCACTCCGCAGGCCAACCCGAGCGCCAGAAAGTAGCGCACCAGTCCGACCATCTGCAGAAGGCGCTCTCCGATCAAGCGGATGGTCAGCCCTAGATCCATCGAGACGATGCTCGGAAACTCCCGCGCCAGCTCGGCCTGCAGCGCCCCGATGCGGGCCTCGTCCACCCGCGCGGTGGCGAAATGGGTGCGGGGGGCGCCGGCCAGCACCTCTGGAGGGAAGAGCGCATCGACCCGGGGCTGGAACCCCTCCCGGCGGCTGTGTCTCACGCTCGCAAGCCGCACATCGACGGGCACCCCCTGCAGCGAGAAGGTCAGCGTCTGCCCCAACTCCAGACCGAGGCGCTCGGCGATGTTGTCCCGCAGCGAGACCTGGGGTTCGCCGGAGTCGTCGAAGAGCTGGGCGCCTTCCACCAAGCGGTCGTTGGAGGGCAGTTCGGTAGCGGGGCTGGCGTCCATCTCGCGTCGGCCGTCGTTGCTCCAGTAGTGCTGCCGCCGCTGGGAGCGGTCGATGAGCTCGCCGTCGATGCTCTGCAGCCTGAGCTTCAGCCGGTCGAAGACCTGCATCTCCAACGGCATCATCTCCCGGAGGCGTTCGAGCTGGGGGGTCTGGATATCTAATAGGAGAAGGTTCGGAGAGTCGCTGGGCATGGCCCGAAACCAGCTCTGTCGGAGGCCCTGTTCGGTCAGGGTCAAACCGTAGAGAACAGAAAGGCAGCTCGCCAGCATAAAGATCACGAGCCACACGCCCCCGAACGGAGGCCGCCATCGGGTCAGGGCGGTGCGCAGCGCCAGACTCCGGGGCCGGAGTCCGCCCAGAACTCGGACCGCTCCCCAGCCGGTGACAGCGCACACAGCGAACAGCAGGAGCAGCGCCACGGTGGCGTAGAGCGCTCGGTCCGGTCGGCCCGTCATCCCCCACAAAAGAGACCAGAGCAAGGCGGCCATGGCCGCAGCCAAGAGCAGTACGGCCCGGCGCTGGGGCGCCGTCGCCTCCTGGCGCAAGACCAGCGCCGGCTTGACTCGATAGGCCTCCCGGAGAGGCCAGAGGGTGAAAGCGGCCACCACGCCTGTGCCCAGAAGCACCGATCGCAGCCCAGCCGCGAACGTCAGTTCAGGCTCCACCCGAACCGGCAGAACGCTTGCCAAGAGCTCGCCGGACTCGCTCAAGATGAGCCCGGAGCAGACCAGCCCCGCCAGCATGCCCAGCCCGGCCACCAAGGCCACGATCAGCCCGTAGTGACGGACCGCGAAGCTGGGGGCCGCCCCCAGCGTCTTGACCAGCGCGGTGGTCTGTCGGCGGGAGGCCAGCCAGCTGCCCAGCGTACTCTGCATGCCGAGGCCGCCCAACACCAAGGTAACGGCGGCGGCCATGTCTAGAAAAGTGAAGAAGTTGTTGACGAACCGCTCGAGGCTGACCGGGGGGTGGCGCCATGACTCCACCCGCTCTTGGTCCGGGAGCGCCACCTCCTGCAGCTCCCTGACCACCCGCTCGATCTCCTCCTCGGGAGCCTCGAGCCGGAGATGGACGCGGCGTTCGATATAGGAGTCCGGGCGCACCAGCGCGGTCTGCTCTAACTGTTGCGCGGACACGAAGACGCGGGGGGAGACACCGAACATCCCCATCGGTCGGTCCGGCTCGGCCAGATAGACGTCGGAGATGGGCAGGGTCAGCCTACCCACCGTCAGCGGCTCGCCCACCTCGGCCTCCAGCCGCTCCAAGACCCGGTCCTCGACCACGAAGCCCTCCTGCAGAGCCTCGTGGAACGGTCGGCCGGACCGCACTTCAATGGCGCCGAAGAACGGGTAGCCGGGCTCCACCGATTTCAGCTTGGAAAACAGGGTGCGGTCGCTGTCGGGGGCCAGGGCGACAGTGAAGAGCTCGTTGGTGTAGATATGGCGATACGGCTCCACCGCCCCCAAGAGCGCTTCGCTGAAGGGCTGGGTCGAGAAGGCCACCACATCCCCGCCAGCGGTCTTGCGGTTCTCGTCGTCGAGGGCCCCCTCCACACTGGAGCGCCAACCGCTGACGGTGGCCACCGCCACCGTGGCCAGCAGCACGCACAGGCCCAAAAGAATAAGCGATATCCCCCCAGCTTTGAGCTCTCTCCAGAGGAAAGCCCGATGCCAGATCATGGATCGACGACCGCGCCGTCTCGCAGGTGGATAGTCCGATCGGCTCGCTCCACCAGCGCCTGGCTGTGGCTGACCAGGACCAAAGCGCAGCCGTAGTCGGAGCGCCACTGGAGCAATAGCTCCAGGATCTGCTCGCCGTTCTTGCTGTCGAGGTTGCCGGTGGGTTCATCGGCGAAGATCAGCCGGGGTCGATTGATGACCGCGCGGCAGAGCGCCACGCGCTGCTTCTCCCCGCCGGAGAGCTGGTGCGGAAAGCTCTGGTGGCGGCCTGGGAGCCCGACGCGCTCCAGCAACTCCCGGGCCCGGGCGACCGCTTCGCGATCGCCGCTGAGTTCAGCGGGGAAGGCGACGTTCTCCAGCGCCGTCATCGACGGCACCAGGTGAAAAGCTTGAAAGACGAACCCGATCTCCCGGTTGCGGAGCTCGGCCAGCTGCTCTTCGTCCGTGTCGAGCAGGTCGCGACCCAACAGGATCAACTCGCCCGAGGTGGGCAAGTCTAGGCCTGAAAGCACCGAAAGCAGGGTGCTCTTACCGCACCCCGACGGGCCGGCGATGGCCACGAATTCGCCGACTTCGACCTCCACGTCCACGCCCCGGAGCGCTTCCACCGGGGGCGCCTCCTCCCGCAGGTAGGTCTTCTTGAGATCCCTCGCACGTATCAAAAGATCCTGGCTCACGCTATCCTCATGCCGCCTTTCACCCTTGCTCTAACCGCGCGACAGCCCATGAAGGTTCCCCCCTCGGGGGGATGCGTTCGTCCTAGGTCGGGTCTTTAGCCAGTATGGTGGTGGACCTTAGCTCT
>CAZDLH010000012.1:0-13804 GCA_964505925.1 uncultured Burkholderiales bacterium | reverse complement strand
CTGCAAGCCCCTCGTACCCTAAGCGGGCCCAGGAATCCTCGGCCTCTGAGATTCGGTCAAGGTGGGAAAGCGCCCGCACCCTCATCAGTTCGACCCGCCCATCGGTGGGTTCGATCTCGAGGTACGCATCGAGCTGGCCCAGCGCTCCTTGCCAATCCCCTTTCTCTGCTAGGGCAGCGGCCAGATATGGTCGGATCTCCAAGCGTTCCGGTTCCAGCCTCAGCGCATCCCGCAGTAGGCTCTCGGCCCTAGTAAACTCACCAGCCCCGATGAGTTCCACCCCTTGACGAAACAGAAACCCTGCTTCTCGCTCGCTCACGGTCGGAGGAGCGATGGGATCTTCCGTACCTTCTTGGGCAGCGGGGGCTCCACTCCCGAGCGCGAGGCTAATGCCGATCAAACACGTCGCGAACCGTCTACACACTTGCCGATAGAACAGCGCCACTTTCAGTCCTCCTGCTCGTTCTCTGGCTCGAAACGCAGGCTTCTCACCATTGAGTTCAATATCTGCTGGAACAGCCCCTCATCGCCTTCCGGGGTATTGAAAGTCAAGAGTATCCAAGCCTTCTCATTCCCGTACAGCCATAGGCGATAAAAGACCGAGTGCTCTTTGTACTGCCAACTGAAACCCTCTAGGCCTGGAGAGCCCGACATCCTCAAGAGTTCATCGGTCGCAACGGGATGCCCATTTCTGGTCAGGTAGCCTGCGAGCATGCGGGAAAGATTAGGGAGACTGGTCGTATCTTGGACTCGTTCGAAAGTGCAGCAGAGCACCCCCGGGGGGTCTAAACAGATCAAAAATGAACGAGTTTCCTGGACTCGAACTTCCCAATGACTCGGATAAGAGATCGCAAAATCTCCAACTTTTGCCTCGGAGAACTGTCCTGTCACGATGTCACCCCATCCATGTTTACCACCACTTCCAAAGACGCTCCTGTCTAAAGGCCTATCGTATGAAAGCGGTCTTCGGTGAGCCCCAAGGCTCGGCAGAGGTCCCACGTTTGAGGCTCGTAGTTGACCCCACCGGTCGCTTCTTGACAGAGGACCACCGACTCGATGTCCTGTAGCCGAGCGACACTAGCGATGGCTCGAACGATGGCCGCTTGCAGAGGCGGGAGCCCAGGGTTGTAAGCCGCGTTCTCTATCGCTGCTCCCGCAAAGAGCCGACCCCCCTTGAAGCGGGCCACCACCCCTGCCGGACTCCGGCTGTACGGCACATATGCAGTCCTAGCTGCCGCCCTGGCAAACTCTTCGGCCTCCGCCGCACCGCCTAGACCATCCGAAACCACACCGTTCCAGAACGGCACGAACACCTGTAGGTCCTCAGGCGTGAAAGCCCTAGGAAGAAGCCTCTCCAGCTTCAATGGTGGCTCTTCACCGATGTGAAGCTCGAGCTGGCCCTTGGGGTCGAACTCGCAAACGAACTGACGACAGTGACCACACGGTGGGGCCGAGACCGCTATGCTGACGAGAGGCGACTCGGAGCAGCTGCGGGCCCAAGAGATGAGAAACTGTTCTGCGTGCACCGTCTGGGCAAAGCCCGCTTTCCGAAACTCCAGATTGAAGCCTAAGAACAGTTCCCCATCCGCAGTTCGCCCTACGGCACCCACTCGAAAGCCCGAGATGGGGACGATCGCGTGCTTTTGAGCCTCGGACACCAACAGCCGCATCAACTCGACGGTCGTGAGACTCAACTCCTCTTCGAGAGATCTCCGCTTCGCAACCCCTATCCGAAAAATGTTGGGAGACAAGTGCTCGGATAGCTTGGGAACCCTTGGTACGCTCACCTAAACGGTCGCCACTCCATCGTTCCTCGCAGGCTTGACTTCCAGATGTAGGATATCTAGCTGCTCTGGGGTCGCTTCCACGGGGGCTTCCGTCATAGGGCAAAAAGCGTTGGCGTTCTTCGGGAAGGCCAGCACTTCACGAATGCTCTCCTGGCCACAACAGATCGCCACCAGGCGGTCGAATCCCAGCGCGATCCCGGCGTGAGGTGGAGCGCCATACTCGAAGGCGTCCAGTAGGAATCCGAACTTTTGACGGGCGTCGTCGAGCGTCATCCCGATGCAGGCCAAGAGCTCCTCTTGGAGGGCTCTTTGATAGATCCGAACGCTTCCAGAAGCCGCTTCGTTCCCGTTCAACACCAGATCGTAGGCCGCGGCTCGAGCGCTCCGAGGATCGGTGTTCAGCAGTCCGAGGTCCTCAGGGTGCGGGGAGGTGAAAGGATGGTGCTCAGGCTCCAAGCAGCCCTCCTCCTCATTGTAGGCGAAAAGCGGAAAGTCCACCACCCAGTGAAAGGAGAAGACCCCTTTCTCGATGAGGTCGAAGCGCTTGGCCAGCTCCACTCTTAGCCTACCGAGGCCCGCCTGCAGCTCGGATTGCGAACCGGCGCTCAGTAGGACGAGGTCCTGGTCGGTCGCGCCGAGCTTCTCGCAGAGCGCTTGTAGCCGATCGGAGCCCACGTGTTTCATAAGCGATGAGCGAAGCTCTCCTTTGTCGTCGCGACCGACGAAAAACAGCCCGCTCAGGCCGAAACCCTTCGCCATTTCGTCGAGCTCGCCGGTGATCTTCCTCGAAGCGGTAGACTGACCAGAAAGAACCATCGCTCGGAGCGCGTGACCCTGCTCGGCCGCCTGTTGAAAGACTTTGAACTCGGTCCCTTCGAGGAGCTCTTCCACGTTGTGCAGACGGAGGTCGTATCGCAAGTCTGGCTTGTCGCTACCGTATAGCTCAGCGGCCTGCCTATGCGGCATCCGTAGAAATGGAGTCGCGAGCTCCACTCCCAAAACGGTTCGAAAAACATAAGCGAGCATCTGCTCGACAACCTCGAAGACCTCATCTTGCCCGACGAACGACATCTCCATGTCGATCTGAGTAAACTCAGGCTGCCGATCTGCCCGGAGATCCTCGTCTCGAAAACAGCGCGCGATCTGAAAGTAACGATCCATACCTGAGACCATCAGGAGCTGCTTGAAGATCTGGGGCGACTGAGGTAGAGCATAGAATCTCCCCGGATGCACGCGACTCGGTACCAAGTAGTCTCTGGCCCCCTCCGGAGTCGAGCGGACTAGAGTCGGGGTCTCTATCTCCAAGAAGTTCTGACTATCGAGAAAGTCGCGGATCGCCTTCGCCATCTTGTGGCGCAATACGATATTGGAGGTCATCGAGGGTCGTCGAAGGTCTACATATCGATACTGCAGCCGGATCGACTCCTCGACGTTCTGGTTCTCAGAGATCTGAACGGGAGCCACTTTCGAACTGTTCAGGATGCGGATCTCCGTGACCTCAACCTCCACCTCTCCGGTGGAGATGTTCCTATTTTGAGTCTCACCTGGCCTAACGCGAACCCTTCCGAGAATAGCGAGAACATACTCCGAACGAACCAGCTCCGCTTTTGAAAAGGCTTCCGTGGCCTCGGGACTCACAACGCACTGCGTCATACCGTATCGGTCGCGCAGATCGATGAAGATCAAGCCGCCGAGATCCCGTCGACGGTGGACCCACCCCATCAAGACGGTCTGTTGACCAGCGTGGCTCGGCCGTAATTCATCACAAGTGTGAGTTCGCCGAAGAGCGCCCAAGGATTCTACGTTCACTATATCTCTCCCAATCTTCACGAAGTGGTGGCACCACACTTCTACTGTCGAACTTACATCCGACCCTAGAGCGGGCAGTTTCTGGAGTCGAAAGTCAGTTCCTCTACCGCGTGGACAAGGTCTATGCCGGTCTGCGAGGGCTCGCCTTTCACGACCGCACGGTACGCTACTTTCCAGGGGGCCCACTGACTAGAGCAGTGTTGAAAAGTCTGTGCCTCATAAGCGACGACGACAGGGGTTCCCACCGCCGCGGCCACATGCACTGCACCGGTATCCGGGGAGACGAGAACCTTGGCCTGAGCGATCGTCTCTGCCCACTCCCTAAACGAAAGATCGCACAGGACCTTTAAGGATGGGCGCACTGCGCTCAACCGAGCCATCATCTCTCGTTCCCTAGGTCCGCCAGTTAGAATCACATGCCCGAACCCACTGAGGCGGTCGACGACCTGGAGCAGGTCCTCGGCAGACCAGTTGGACTGCAGCCACCGATCACCCAGATGAAGCACCAGATCTCCATCGTCGGTGGACTCTCGCTCTCGTCTAGCGACCCCAACCTCGAGCGGAAGATAGGTCGTGGGGGGAATCCCTATCGCTCTGCCTAGCTTGTCGAGCTGCTCCACCTCGTGAGACACGGTGGAGCGCGTATCGACGTTGAGCTCCACCACATCGGTAAGGTAGAACCTCGCCAGAAGGCGTACCAGGGGTCGATTTCGATAGACGTACCCCACTCGGCGCGGCGCCTTGGCTCGTCCCACCTCTTTTAGGCATGCCGTACGAGGCGCTAGGGCAACGGCAAGGTCGAACCGCTCCCCGGGGCCGAGCTCCTCATCCACAATCCGGTCGCACAGCCCGGTACCCGCGAGCACCTCCCGGCAGTACGGCGCTGTTCTCAACACGATCTCCGACTTCGGGAACTGGGTGCGAAGCGTTCTGAGAAAAGGAGTGGACAAGATGAGGTCGCCTACTCGATCGGTACGCACGACGAGTATTCTTTCGGGTGCGGTCATCTCATCGACGACGGCCAGACGGACCGGATACCGCTCACGTAGTGATACTGCAAAAAGATCTCACGCCCCAACCCCGGTTTTTCGGCCAACTTGGATAGGAAGCGATAGATGACTCCATCTTCTTTGATCAGCGCGTGAACTCCCAAAGAGAGCGGGTTCATGCCCATACGAAGGGGAATACGCAGATCGCGATGCTTGCGGTAGAAGCGGACCGTAGAGATACCGGCGAGATACATCTTCTTACACTGCTCTTCAAACTCGACCGGGTGCCAGTGATAGTTCACTGCCTCGGGATTGTACCGTAAGGTGCAACCCGACTTGATAAGGCGATACCCCAACTCGAGGTCCTCGTGTCCGTAACCCGTAAAGTCTTCATCGAAACCGTCCACCCGTAACAGATCGGCTTTTCGAACGCTGGCGTTACCCGTTAGAAAGTAGTACCACGGAAGAGAACCCCGGTCGTAGGAGTGCCGAGCGTACGCCTGGGGATCGAGTCTAGAGATCTCGTACTGTTCGAGCGTGTCGACCTGGACCTCACAGCCGACCACCGCATCCCCGGGAAACCTGTCGTGCGAAAGAAGGTGCTGCTCTATGAGATCCGGCTCTGCGATGATGTCTGCATCAGTGAACAAGACCAGGTGGCCTCGAGCCTCCTGGATACCACGGTTGCGAGCGCCCCCTCGACCTGTATTAGGCCCTGGCAAAAATCGGATCCTGTCGTCGGAGAGCGACTCTATCAGCTCTACCGTACCGTCGGTAGAACCCGCATCACACAGCAGAATCTCATAGCTGTCGGGGGATACGGACTGCGACAACAACGCGGGCAGGACAACCGCTAAAGAGTCCGCCCTATTATAGGTCGGAACCACGACCGATACTGAAATACTCATGGGATACGCTTCCGTCCCCACGACTTTGAAACCTTGCTTCCACTAGCTATAAGCTTATGCGCGAAACACACTAGGCGACACGTTCGTTCTCGACAGCTTTCTCTTCGTCGGATTCGTCCATTCGCTCTATCTTTACCCAAGTGATCCGGTTTCTCTTAACGCTTACGATCGTAAACCGGATACCATCTACAGCTACGGCTTCTCCCATCTCTGGGGCGTGTCCGAACAGCTCGTAGAGATAACCTCCCAAGGTCTCCGGTCCCTCCGTGGGCAGCTCCAGGTCCAGATTCTCATTCACGTCCTCGACGATCATCTTAGCATCGACGAGCGCCGTACCGTCCTCCATCTTCTTGAGGTCGGCGGCCTCCTGATCGTACTCATCATTGATCTCTCCCACGATCTCCTCAACGATGTCCTCCACGGTCAAGAGACCGTCCGTCCCACCATACTCATCCAAGACGATCGCCATGGCCGCCTTTTGCTCTTGAAGGTCGCGAAGTATCTTGATCACTTTATTGGTGCCAGGAACAACGAAAACACGGCGCAGATCGACTTCCGCGATCCTTCTTTCTCTACCGTCTAGGTCGGCGAGCAGGTCTTTCACGTGAACGAATCCGAGGATATTGTCGATCGACTCTTTGTAGATGGGGATCCGCGACACACCGTGCTCTCTCATCAGTGTCAAGATAGTGCGCGTAGAGGAACCTAGCTGAGCGCAGACCATGTCCACCCTCGGTACCATCACCTCTCTTGCAATGGTGTCGCCGAATTCTAAGAGAGATTGAATGAGCTCCGTCTGGGTCTCCTTAAGTAGCCCTTGAGTACGCAAATTCAGAAACTCTTATTGCAGCCCATCCAGGGAAGCGACCGGCGCTTCCACCCCCTTCGGACTGAAAAAAGACGCACACCAAAAGACCGTTGCGACCAGTGGATAGAGCACGAAGTACAGCTTCCGGAAGACCGTTAAGACCCGCCCAGCAGCGTGGTGAGCTTTCGCACGAGCGTGCCTGCGCGCCACCGTATCGAATATCAAAAGGACGATCCCAGCGAGCAGCAAGCTACCGCCTTCCGCCCACGGGTCACTCCAGGCGTAGAAGCTCCAAAGCATGACCAGCCCACCTAGGAGCAACACCGACAAGAGCCTCAACAGCACGATCGCCGCTAAGAGTTTACTCTCCTCGTCGGGAGAGAAATCCTCAGCCCCGTTCTCTCCCACCAACAGTTTCTGAAGCCGGTTCACTCCGACCTGAGCGAGCACCGTTTCTGCAAAGCCGAGTGCGGAAGTGGCAAAGACTAAAGACAGTGCTCCAAAAATGAGCCATAGTTCGCTCAAATCGCTCTCCTCCTTAATCCAAGCTGGATGAATATTCCGAGCAAAGCTGCTACGGCGGCCCCACTCGAGCTACCGTCCCCAAGTTCGAGGTAGAGTAGGACCATGCACCCCATCCCCACGGACCAAGAAACGGCGAGTACCGCGGCGGCCGAAAGGTCCTTCGCCGCCCTGGCGAGAGGGTGTAAAGTCTCTCCGATCGCGAGATCGACGACACGCTCGATAGCGGAATTGAAGAGCTCCGCACTCAGCAGTAGCGAACACGCTAGCGCCAGCATTACGAGGGTGGTGAGCGGGGGGGAAAGCCAGATCGTTAGCACCAAAAGACCGAGACAAAATAGACACTGAACTCGAAAGTTCTGCTCTTCCCGGTAGGCCAGCAGGACCCCCCGAAATGCACATTGGAAACTTCTTCTAAGACGCCCCGGGTTCAACCAGTCTCCATGGACCAACCGAACGCTCCTTCCGGTAGCCTACCGAGGGCAGACCTCTCTAAACCACGCATCTCCGCTTCTTCCTCATCGTCTTGATGGTCGAATCCTAGAAGATGCAAAGCTCCATGACACAAGGCCCAGGCTAGCTCTCTGTCATAAGTCACGCCGTTGCTCTTAGCTTGGCCTCGAACAGTTTCGGTGGAGATCACCAGATCGCCCAAAAACCGCGGGTAGCCGGGGGGCAAAAGACATTCCTCACCCTCTTCTTGGGCAAACGAAAGAACATCGGTCGGCTGGTCTTTCGAACGGTAGTCCCGGTTGAGAATTCGGATCTTCTCGTCTCCTGTTAGGAGAACGGAGACCTCTCCCGCTCCTTGAAACCCCCCGACCTCGAGCGTCACCCTAACAACCTCTGCGAGCCACTCGGATGGGGGAGGCTCTTCTTCAGCCGACGCGAGATCGTAGCTGACGCTCACATCGATCATGATCCTTTTCGCCTCAACTGAGTAACCTTCTGACGCTCCGGTCCGGCATCCGGATACTCGATCCGAGAATGATAGATCCCCTGGAGCGCTCGGGTAAGGGTTTCACGAATGATGGTGAGGTCGCGCAGCGACAGACCCGACTCATCGAGTTGACCGTCATCGAGATTGTGTTTAAACATCTTCTCGACCAGCTCCCCGAGCTTCTCCGGGGTCGGATTGGCTAGGGTGCGAGCTGCGGCTTCAATGCCATCACAAAGGAGCAGGATCGCGGTCTCCTTAGACTGCGGCTTGGGTCCCGGATAGCGAAAGTCTTCCTCGAAAACCGGCTCACTGGAGCGCTTGCAGGCCTGATGATAGAAATACCCTACGAGATTCGTTCCGTGGTGCTGGGCGATAAAGTCGATGAGCACATCCGGGAGCTTCGCCATGCGTCCCATCTCTATCCCATCCTTTACGTGGGAGTGAATGATGCGCGTGGAAAGCGAGGGGGCGAGCTTATCGTGCGGGTTCTCCACACCCATCTGGTTTTCGATGAAGAATCGAGGTCGCTTCATCTTACCGATATCGTGATAGTATGCCCCCACTCGACACAGAAGCGCATTGGCCCCGATAGCCCGCGCCGACTGCTCGGCTAGGTTCGCTACCATCATACTGTGCTGATAAGTTCCGGGCGCTTCGAGCGTTAGGCGCTGAAGCAGCGGCTCGCTCATGTTCGAGAGATCGAGCAGGCGTAGGTTCGTCGTGATGCCGGAAAAGTGTTCGAACATGGGTAGGGCACCGATGGCGATCCAGCCGGACATAAATCCGTTGAGTAGCCCGTACGGTATAGCTTCGAAAATCCCCGATACCGGACTACCTGCGATCAGCTCGAAAGCTAAAACGGCTAGCAGGTTTACGGCTCCAAGCAGAACGGTGGCCGGTATGAGCCGCGCTCTCGACTCTAATCGGGACAAGGCCAACACCCCTACGATCCCGGTTAGAAACGAGACGCCGAAAACCGCTACCGAATCGGTCATCACCCCGACGAAGAGCGCTAGAAATCCCGTCACGAGAATCCCCAGCCGCCGTTCGAGAAGGGTGGTTACTAAGACCGACGCCACCGCCACCGGTGCCAGATAGACCGACATGCCGATAAGCACTCTACAGAGCACTCCCGTGGCCACCAAGATCACCCCTACCAGAACGAGAACTCGGCGCGTGTTAAAGAGATCGGCCCGCGAAGTATACAGGTATCCGAAGACGACACTAAGTCCCAGAAACACGAGGAGTGAAACCCCGAAAACCCTCGGAAAATCGAGCTTCGGCTTATAGAGGCCTAGCTCTTCGAGAATCTTGATCTGCTCTGCGGTGACGACTTCGCCTTCCCTCACCACCGCGGCCCCTTGCCTGACCACCGTCAAGACTGGCTCTACCTCAGCCATCGCTCGCTGCTCAGCCTGACGAGTCTTCTCTGGACTCGCTAACTGATTCGCTTGAACGGCGTCGTTGATGATGCGGACGACCGCCCCTCGTACGGCCTGGTCCAGGTCGGAAAGCTGCTCAGAGACGAGTCCCTCTGTCTGACCTCGCACCTCTTCGAGGCGAGCCTCTGTGACACTACCGTCCATCAGCTTATAAAAGATGTGGAGAGCGCCGTTCTGAAGCACGAAACGCGCGTCTGCGTTGATCGACAGCAGAGCCTTTAAGTCCTCGTGGCTTAGTCCGACCGGAAGATCTATGGAGAGCTGGTCGACCTGCTGATCGCTGAGTCCCCCCCCCTCCTGGATACGAGCCGCAGCTTGGTCGAGAAGGACGAAGGTGTCCTCGATCTTACTGGCCCCGAGGGTGACAGCCTCGGGGTTGTAGACATACATCTGCCCGATGGCCGCCGCAGCTCGCTTCTTGGCCTCTTCGGTAGCCTTCTCATTGATGATCTCGACCCGCTTCTCGGCCATTATGCTCCTGGAGCTGACCTGGCCTTCTTCGAGATCGATACGGTCCGGCCAGTAGTTCACGAGGAGAATGGCAGTCATCGCCAAGAAGACGATACCGAGCGTGATGCCTGGTACCCAAGCCGCCAGCCTGGGTCCAACCGAGAACGGGTGACTCGCCCGGACGTTTTTCATCAGACCTTGTTACCCTGGGCCTGCTCTAGGAAAACGCCAACAGCGACAGCCCTTGTGTCCTTCGACGCCCCAGGCCAACCAGCCGCTGACATGACAGGTAGTGAGCTCAAATCGATTGGGCCTTGATTTAAATCCCCGTTAGAAACGCTGTACAAACTGCGCTCATTATACAATTTCATGACCTCACATTCAAACCGCGACCGAGGCCGAAGTGTTCTAGCTGCTTTACGAACGGGAACTTTCCTCCACCGATGCGAAACATACTCGGATGGTTCGTTGGCTCATCATCTGTTGGCTCATCGCTTTAACTCTCCCCGGCTCGGCTCAGGGCCGAGAGTGCTCCCTTTGTCGACGAACGGATCCTCCTCATCCCCTGAAGGAGTTTCGCTATACCGAGGCGCGCTCGACCGTCAATCTGGTCTGCACCTTCTGCGAGAAGGAGAAGCCGAGATGCGATATATGCAGGGCCCCTACCGCCGTGAACCGCGGCAGGGACGATCGCCACATATGCCCCGAGTGTACGAAAGTCGCGATCTCCACAGATTCTCAGATCGAATCGCTCTATGTGGAAGTGCGGCTCTTTGTCCATCGTCTAACAGGGATGCCCCTCAAGGAGTATCCCCCCGTCCGGCTTGTGGAACAAGACGAAATGGCCACTCGCTGGACCGAAGTCTCCCATCGAAGCTTCCAAACGCACGCCTTCTACCAAGCCTACAACCCCGAGCAGATCTATGTTCTATCCGGGCATTCGGCTTCGGACCTCGGCCCGACCCTAGCTCACGAGTATACCCACGCCTGGCAGAGCAGGCTCTCCCCTCCCCAAGACCGACAGCTCAAGGAAGGGTTCGCCACCTGGGTCGAATACAAATATGCTCTGTCGAAAGGATACCAGTGGAAAGTCGATCAGATCCTGCGAAAGAACGACTTCGACTACGGCCAGGGGCTCCAACGCTGTCTCGAGATAGAAAAGCGGGAAGGGATCCCCGGCCTCATCAAGTTTGTGACCACCGCAGAGCGCTTCCCGGAGAAAAGATAGCCCCCGCCTGCAGCGAGGTGTACCGTCGGGGTACGTGAAGACCGACTTCCGGGGAAGTAGACCGAGCCCGGGCCCCTTTAGGCACCTCCCCGAAATCCTGGTGCCGGTTTTGGTGCCGGTTCCACCTTCGGAACCGTGTGGCTGGGGGGTACGCGGAGACCGATACAGACCGACTTAGACCGCCCTAATCCAGGCTCACCCCTTGCTGAGAGCTCGCCCCAGGATCGAAGAAAACCTGCATAACCGCAGGCTTTCTTCTGTCTTTTATGTGGTGCGTCATGAGGGATTCGAACCCACGACCCGCTGATTAAGAGTCAGCTGCTCTACCAACTGAGCTAATGACGCTCGCGGGGCACAACGTAACACAACGCAAGCCCGGGAATCAAGCCCCAAAAAACGTTGAGATTCGGGACCGCAGGACAGCCTTTCTAGGGTCGCGAAGCCTCGGGGTCAAAGGAAAGACTGTGACAGACCTCTCATTACAACAGGCGCGTGCCACACTAGTTACGGACCCGTTCGACGCAGCCGCCAATACGGCGGTGGAATCTCTCCATCGGCTACCCGACGAGAGTCGACAGTACATCGACTTTTATCGTCAGCTCCAGCGGCAGGCACCGGACGACTGGCGCCATCTCGTCAATCTCGCGCGTGCCTATAGCAAGACCGGCAAGGACTCCCTGGCCGTGGTCCAACTCCAGAAGCTCCTACGAAACGATGCCAGCCTCCTAGAGGTCTGGATCGACCTCGCCGAATGCTACCAGCGCCTCAACAAGTCCGAGCTTGCCCTGCGCGCCTACAACAGCGCCATCGATATCGAGCCGTCTTTCGAAAAAGCCCATCTCGCACGGGTCGCGCTTTTGATAAAGACGGAAGAACTCGAGGAAGCTGCTGCTGCGGTGGTCTTCTCACTCGCCTGTCGAGACCTTACTCCCCAACTCGTCGAGCCCTTAGAACAGCTCGACGAGTATCTCGAGTCAGGGGTTCTTCCCCCTGCCGAACTCGTAGAAGCTATCTCTACGAGCGCAGCCTGAACCCGCTCCAAGACCCTCCCAAGGGCCCCAAAAACTGTGCTCTAGGGCTCGGGATCCGCGCAGATCTGGGCCCTGAGGGCCTTAGGGTCCGACGGGATCTTACCGTCACCGCCCACCTTCCAGACATCCGCATCCAGGTAGAGTGAAAGGAGGTCCCCTTCCCCTTGAGCGCTCTTAGCCCGTTGAACTTGGGCTCCCAATTCCGCCTCGTAGGTGGGCTTATCAACCTGGCGGAACACCCCGATGGGGACCGGATACTCAGGATTGGATAGGCGCGACAGCGCATATGCTAAAGCGCCCGACTCCTCCGCAGGGTCGAACAGCACGGGCGCCTCCCCCTCATCCAACGTCCCGACCTCTAAACTCAGATCCCGAGCCCGCAGCACTTTATTGCGTTGCGCCCCGTAAACCAGCGGTTCACCGGGAACGAGTCGAAGCAGATTCTCCTCTTTACTCTCGCCCTTCGTAAGATGATGCCAAGCGCCATCATTGAAAATGTTGCAGTTCTGGAGGATCTCGACAAAGGAGGCCCCCTTATGAGCTGCTGCTTGCTTCAAGGTCTCCTGGAGGTGCTTGGTCTCCACATCGATAGACCGGGCGACGAAGGTCGCCTCGGCCGCCAAAGCCACAGAAAGGGGATTCAAAGGGCGCTCGATAGAGCCGAGTGGCGAAGACTTCGTTACATGACCTGAGAGGCTAGTAGGCGAAAACTGCCCTTTGGTGAGGCCATAGATCCGATTATTAAAAAGGAGAATCGTGATATCCACGTTGCGGCGCAACACGTGGAGTAGGTGATTCCCTCCGATAGAGAGGGCGTCACCATCCCCTGTGATAACGAACACCTTAAGGTCTGGATTGGCGACCTTGAGTCCAGTGGCGAGAGTGGGTGCTCTACCGTGAATACTATGGACCCCATAAGTGTTCATGTAGTAGGGAAATCGACTCGAACAGCCTATCCCAGAGACAAAAACAATGCGCTCCTTCGACAGTCCAAGCTCCGGTAGAACTCTCTGCATTTGGGCCAAGATCGCGTAGTCTCCGCACCCAGGACACCAACGGACATCTTGGTCAGTGGCAAAGTCCTTGCGCGTGTAAGCCGATTTCCCGTTCGTCGCAGTACTCATCGGGTAGTCTCCTTAGCGAGTCTTCTCACGATCTCTTTGTAGATCGTCTCGATCTGAAACGGCCGCCCCGTCACCTGAGTCAGACTCTCGAACTTCCGTCCGAAAGTCCCCTGAAGGTAGAAGGCCAACTGTCCGCCGTTCATCTCCGGTATGAGCACCTTGTCGAATCGCTCGAACAGAGCTTCAAGGTCTGAAGGGAGAGGGTTCAGATATCTCAGATGGGTTGACGACACCCGGTAGCCTTCCGCCTGGGCTCGTCCAACGGCGGCGTGGATAGCTCCGTAGGTGCTTCCCCATCCGCAGACCAGCAGCTCACCCGAATCCTCGCCGAAAACCTCCTGAGAAGGGATGAGAGCTGCGAGTCGGTCGACCTTCTCCTGCCTTTCCGCCACCATCTGAGCATGATGCTCAGGGCGATAGGAGACGTTCCCCGTGAGGGGTGCCTTACCCAAGCCCCCGACGCGATGCTCCAGCCCTGGCGTTCCGGGGATCGCCCACGGGCGGGCCAGGCTCTCCTCGTCTCGCTGATAGGGGAAAAAATCCTGTCCCTCAACCTTCTGGGGATGGGAGACCTCCAGGCGCGGCAGCTTACTCGGGTCCGGAATGCGCCAAGGCTCAGCGGAGTTCCCTAGATATCCGTCCGAGAGAAGTAGAACCGGGCACATCGCTCGTACGGCAAACCTGAAAGCCTCAATGGCCATCTCGAAGCAGTCCGCCGGTGAGCAGGCGGCCAAAACCGGAAGCGGGGCCTCCCCGTTTCGTCCGA
>CAZDLH010000011.1:12042-13971 GCA_964505925.1 uncultured Burkholderiales bacterium | reverse complement strand
GGAGCTCTTCCTTGAGCTCTTCCATGGCTCCGGTTCGGGTCAGTCGCTTCCACCAGCCCTCGTCGAGGCTGATGGATAGGCACGATTCGGGGCCACTGGTGCATTCGTCGTGGGCTGAAAGGGTCTGCTTATCGATCCGAAAGCCGCCTTTGGGGCTGCGCCAGTCGAGGCGGTAAAGGGGGTCCCCCAGGGCCGAAGAGAGCCCGAAGAACAGGTGCTGACTCACTCCGTATCCCAGCCCGTCGAAGGCCTCGGTAAAGCCCTGGTTCAGTAGCTCCAGAAAGGCGTCCGGCTCCGGCACTTCAGGCCAGTTGAAGCGCACGATGAGCTGTCGCTCGACGTAGTCCAAGGCCAGGGTGCTGTCGCTACAGATCAGAAAGGCTTGGAGGCAGCGCAGCAGCGGGTAGGCCCTCTGTTGGGCGCAGAAGATAGCGGTCCGCTTTCGGACCTCCACGGGGTCCAAGGTGAACCCGGAGTCTTCGGTGACCTGTACCCCTTCGGCTCGCTGCCTCTGCAGGAACTCGTCTAACGCCATGGGGGGAGGTTCGCGCCGGGGGGCGGCTTTCCTTACAGAAGGTGTGGATTACAAGAAGGCAGGGACTCGGCTGAATGGATGGGGCGCCTCTGAGTCGAAGGGCCCGACATGTCTTCTCAGCAGCTACACGTGCGCCCCGTTCGTCTCGAGGATCGAGCTCAACTGCTCGAGATCTGCCGCCGTCGACGGTACCCCCAGACCGTCTTCCAAAGCGCGGAAGAGATGCGAGAGCGCGCCCTTGCCGCGGTGGAGTCGCGGCTAGAAGAGCTCGCTGACAGCCCCCAGGCCATCGGGCTGGTGGTCGAGAGCAAAGGGGAGATCCGAGGCTACGCCCTAGCTGAGAAGAACGCCCTCGAGAGCATCACCCACGAACCCCAGACGGTGGTGGCCGAGCAGTGGGGGGAGGACCCCGAGGCGCTCGCCGCCCTCTTTGACCGCCTGGCGGACCTGGGTCGGGAAAGCGGCGACCGATATCTGGTCTGCTATCTGTTCGCCGACCAGAGTGAGCAGGTTCCGCTTCTAGAGCGGCGAGGGTACCGGAGCGAACTGCTGCGGGTGGCTAAGCCGGTAGGCCCAGACCACAATGCCCCGAGCCACCCAAACTTTCGTATCCGCAAGGCCAACTCCACCGATATGCTGTTCGTGATGTCGCTGGTGGCTCAGCACTCGCCGATCTACACTCCGGCCCACCGGGAGGGGGATAAGATTCTGCTTCAGCAGAGATTCGTCGGCCTCTACGCCGAGATGGATGTGAACGATCCCCGGAAGGTGCCGCTGATCCTCGAGGAGATCCGCACTAAAGAGCAGATGGGCTATATCATCTTGGAGCCGCGACGGGTGTTCGAAACCTCCGGTCAGCTGATCTTGTATATCTACGATATCGCGGTCGGTGAGAGCGGGGCGGGCCAAGGGCTGAGCAGGTACCTGTGCGGGGGGGGCGAGGCGCTGCTGGCCCGCATGGGTGGAGGGGTCTTTTTTGGCGACATCAGTGCGGACAACGTCTTGGCGGTGGGGGCTCAGCGCGGTCTGGGCTTCACTTTGGACTCTACCCGCTGGGGGCTGCGGCTTTAGAGTACGGTGAGGCTCGGAACGCCCCGTTGTTATCATTGTGTAACCGTCTGGTCGGGTTCTTACAGCTCTGATACAGTACGGATAAATCACCTCGAAGGAGAAAAGACAATGGCATTACCCGCAGTAGCTGGAATCGTAGGAAAAGTAGCAAAGGGTGTTTCGGCAGCCGGAGGCATCGCTGGTAAAAAAGGCGGCGGTGGCGGAGGTGGCGGCAAGAAAGGCGGCGGCGGTGGCGGCGGCGGCCCGATGCAGCTGCTCGGCTCGGTCATCAACATGCTTAAAGGTGTCGTCGGAGGCTAGCCCCCTTCTTCATAGATGTAGAC
>CAZDLH010000011.1:0-11942 GCA_964505925.1 uncultured Burkholderiales bacterium | reverse complement strand
TCAACATGCTTAAAGGTGTCGTCGGAGGCTAGCCCCCTTCTTCATAGATGTAGACGCTCGGTAGTGGGTCCCCGGTGGGGGCCCACTACTGCGTTGTGAGCCGGGGTGAAAGGTGACCTGTGGCAGCGGTTCGAACTGTCCGAGACGCACCGAGAGGAGATTCTATGCAACCAGACCCCAGCACCCCTGAAGAGGCCGCCCCTTGGGACCTCCTCTCTAACGCCTTAGGCTCTCTCGACGAGATCGAGGAGTCCGACGAATCCCTGGCTCTCGATGTCCGAGAGCAGTCCGAAGGGGGGGGCGAGGGGCAGGCGGACCCCTACCGCAAAGTGCCCCTAGAGCATGCCGCCAATCTGATTAAGCTGCAGAATGCCGCTGCTGGAGTGTTGAGCGGTTCGCTGACCACCGAGGAGTATATGGACATTCTGAGGCCCATGCAAAAGGCGCTCGAGAGCGGCATCAAGCTGATCGAGTCGGAGGCCGTGGCCAGCCAGATCGCAGCGCTCCCGGAGGAGCAGCGCACGCTTTTTTTGGAGACCCAGTCGCTCGTAGGCGTCCTCTTAGATGGGGTGCGACACATGAGTCGGTACAAAGAGTCGGCCAACCCCGACGACGTCCGAGACGGGCTGGCGAGTATCGAGGCCGCCTTCCAAGAGCTCGACGAGGTTCAAGACGAAGCGATCGATCTGGGCCGGGAACTAGACGCCGAAGAGCCTCCGGAAGACGACGAGTAGGAGCGCTCGAAGGGTTAGGCCGCTTCGGCCTGATGGATGACGATCTGCTGGAACGGGATCTCGAGTCCGGCGGCGTTCACCTCTTCATAGACCGCGGTTCGAAGACCGGTGAGGGTGGCTCCGAAGTCTGCCGCTTTGCACCACAAACCTATCGTGAAGTCCAGCGAGGAGTGACCTAGCTCGGCGAACTGCAGAAGAGGGGCCGGGTCGGCGATGCCGGTGGGCACCTTGGCGGCCGCTGTTCTTAGAAGCTCGAGCATCCGAGCTACGTCCGTACCGTATTTCACTCCGACCGTGACGGTCGCTCTCCGAACGCCTCGGGAGGTGAAGTTTGTGATAGGGTTGGTCATGATCGTCGAATTGGGGAGGATCACTGTCTGGCCTTCGAAGGCGGCAAGTTTAGTCTGGAAGATCCCGATGTCGTCGACGATACCGTGGTGCCCTGAGAGTTCGACGTAGTCGCCGAGGTTGAACGGGCGAAAGAACAGGATCATCACCCCGGAGGCGAAGCTCGAAAGGCTTCCCTGCAAAGCTAAGCCGATGGCGAGCCCCGCCGAGGCCAGAAGGGCCACCAAGGAGGTGGTCTGAACCCCCACACGGTTGAGGGCGGCGATGACCACCGCAGCCAGTACGGCGTACTGGGCTATAGAGGCCAGAAATCGGGCTAGAGCTTCGTCGAGATGAGCTTTGCGAAAGGCCACGAGGACCGCTCGGTTGAGCCACTTGCTGACGGCCCAGCCGACGATCAAGATGATGAAGCCGTAGGCTAGGTTGAAGAGTAAGGGAAGATAGGGATCGACCCAGTGGATGAGCGCACCGTCGCTGGTAAAGCTTGCACGTATAGATTCCATGGCAGAAGCTATACCCGGTGGGGACCACCGGGAAACGACAGGATCCAGCCATTGCTGCTATCGGTTACGGTTTCTGTTTCGCTTCGACCTCGAGCGTTTTAGTCGCTCTAGCGTCTCGATGGCCGGGGGGTCAGCCATGTTCGGCTCCGGGGGCGCAGGGGAGGAGCCCTTCTGATACTCTTCCCACCGGAGCGGCTTCGGCCGCTGCCTCAAAGAAGGCTTGAGATCGTCTGGGGCATTCGGCTTTAGGCGCTCAGCGTTGGCTTTTGCTTTTGCTTTGGCCTCTCGCAGCCGAGTCAGTCGGGTCGCGGACGAAGATGGGCTCGAAGTTTGAGGCTTGCTAGGGGGGCGGTGCCAGGGGAGAGGTAGGCGGCGCACAGCGATCTCGAGTATCAAAGCGAGAAGCGCGAGCAAGGTTAGCTCGGGGGCTAGAGCTCGGCGCACTTCGACCGGTCGCTCCGGAGCCTCGAAGACCGCTTGGGGGCTCGGGTCGAAACGGCCTCCCCCCCGTTCGGCCAACTGCTGGAGGGCCTGGCGGTCCACCTGCAGGTTCTGTAGCTCCGGTGCTACCGGAAAGGAGAAGGTGGTCAGCGCCAGCACGTCTCCCCCGAGGGTGGAGGCCACCGCTAGAGCGCTGCCGTCTCGGTTCCAGGCGACCTCTCCCCGGGCCGAACGCTGGCTCTGGGGGGTCAGGGCAACGGTCGGTCGCGGCTCTTCCCCAGCTCCGTAGCTGATGAGTCGCACTTCGACGGGCCCCGGGAGCGGGGTGCGGGAGTCGAGCTCAAAGGAGACGTTCCAGCTGGAGCCCCGAGAAACGGGGCGTGCCCTAAGTCGCACCTCTCCGGTTCGCTGCCCGAGGCTACTGCGGCCTTGGATCTCTCTGACGGTGGTCAACAGGAGACGACTGAGCAGCGTTTCGTCCTCCTGCCAAGGGGCGGCCCACTCCTGCCCGAGATCGGAGGTCCAAGCCGCGGTGCGGCCGAGTCCGGCCCGACCGGCTGCGAGGATCGGGTCGTCGCGATCGCTCCAGAGCAGGACTTGATGGGGTCCCCCCCGCTCGGTGGTGCGGGTGTAGCCTAGCAAGGGAGGGAGCCGCTCGAGGGGGAGCCCCTCCAGCAGACCGCTGAACGGTCCGGCGGGTCGAGCCGTCACCGCCACCTCCTCTTCGAGAAAGCCGAAGCCGGTGGCCAACAGCGTATCCCTGATGAAGACCTGGGGTAGCGACGGGGAGCCGTCGGGCACAACGTACAAGCGCCCCCCCCCGCGCTGGGCGAGGTCGTCGAGAAACACCACGTCGGCGCCAGCCCCGAAAGCTACCGCGGACAGGGTGATGCGGGACTTTCGAGCCCGGTCGTACAGAGCGTCGAATTCGGCCGGCGCGACGGCCCCGTCAGAGAGGACCAAGACGTGCTTGCTGGCCGCGTCGCTCGCGGCCAAGGCGTCGACGGCCGCCGTCAGGGCCGGGAAGAGATCGGTGCCGCCGCTCGCTCGCAGGCGTCCCACGGACCGGCCGAAGGAGCGTCCGTCACCCCGGGGGGCCAGGCGGGAGAGCCACCTGGCGGCCGAATCGAAGGCCACCGCGCCGACCAGGTCGTCGGGGGAGAGCGAATCGGCGGCCGCTACTGCGGCTTCCCGGGCCAGGGCGATGGGATCGCCCCCCATCGAGCCCGATTTGTCCAGCACCAACATCAGTCCGGCTTTCCCCTTGCGCTGGGGACGCTGTACGGCGAGCGCCACGGGGAGCAGCGGTTCGATGGGGGTGCCCCGGTAGCCGCCCACCCCGAAAGAGGCTCGTCCGCCGGTCATCAGGAGGCCGGTACCGCCGTCTTCTACCAACAGGGCGACCATCGCTTGTAGGTCCCCCTCCCACTCCAGCGCGCTGACATCTTCGAGCACTAGGCCGTCCACATCCCGCCACAGAGCAGCCTGGGTGGGCAGCCGGGTGGAGGTGACCTCGCGGACGGTCTGTCCGGAGTCCTCGAGCAGCGCCCGTAGAGGGCTGCTCCCGGAAGCCTCCTCCGAGCGCACGATCAGCACCGATGGGCGGGAGCCGATGTGCACTAGAGCCTCTCCGTAGTTGTTCTCCAGGCGACCGTCCAGGGGCGAGCTGAGGCGCACCTCGAACCGCACGGGGCCTTCCCGTTCGCTGCGATGGGGCAGCAGGATCAGGTTCGGGCCTTCCTGGAGCTGCAGGCGAAGCCGCTGCACCGGACGACCGTCCTCGGTGAGGAGCAGTTCGCAGACCTCGATGCCTCGGCTCTGCACTACGGCGGTCAACAAGAAGGGCTGGTCCACGGCCGGCTCGCTGGCCGCGTAGAGTTCGCTCAAGGCGATCTCGGGTGCGGTCTCCTGGGGTAGCGCGACGGTGTCGAGGGTCACTCGTGAGGCGCGTAGCGATGCCGCCTCCTCGAGGCTGCCCGATTCGGTGCTAACCCCGTCAGAGAGGAGCACGATGCGGCGGTTGGTGCCCGACGGAAAGGCGGCGACAGCAGCCCGCATAGCGCTGGTCAGCTCGGTCAGGTCCCGCTCGATGACCGCGCTGAAGGGCGCCAGCCTGGCTTCGTCCACCGGCCGCAGCGGGGTGTCCAAGGCGGAGTCCCTACCGAACAGCATAACGGCGTAGCGGGCGTCGGCGGGTGCGGCGGCCAACGCGTCCTCGATGAAGGTGCGCTGGAAATCCAGACTGCCCGAACCGGTGGACAGGCTGCGGTCGAGCAGGAACAGGACCGAAGGGCTGCGCTCGCTTCGGATCGAGTGCATCCCGGCGAGGGCCAGCACCAAGAGGGCGAGCGTGAGGGCTCGTAAAAGCAGGCTGGCCCGACTGCGCGGTGGACTCATGGCGAGCGGAGTGCGCCACCAGTGCCAGAGTATGGGGCCCGCTGGGAGAAGCAGGAGGAGTAAGAGCGGCTGCTCTAGGGTGAGACTCACGGGCGTCTTCTCCACAGAAGTAGACCCGCCTCGAAGTACAGCAGTGTGAGAGCTAGCAGCAAGAAGGGCCAGCGCACGATGCGCACCGTAGCACGCCCTTGGCCCGGGGAGTCTTGCGCCCGGTCCTCTGCGACCTCGATGTTCGAAGAGCCGTCGCTCGCTGCTAGGGGCCGGCCTCGGAACGGCTCGATGTTGGTGGCCAGCTGGCTCTCCGAGTTCGAGAAGCTATTCACGACGACGATCAAAGACTCACCGGAGGAGCTCTCTAGGCGGTACAGCCCGCTCCGGCTGAGCCGCTCGAACCGCTCGGCCCCATCGGCTATGGTGCGCTCCGCGGTGGCTGGGCTCCCTCCGAGCAGGCCGCGCCAAATCAAAGGGCCTGTCCAGCCCGGTCCAGAGGGGCGGTCGAAGCTGTCTCCGGCGGTAAGGGTGAGTACCCGCTCCGAGTCCGGGTGCAGCTGATACCGCTCGAGAAACTCTCCGAGCAGCACCGGGAGAGAGGCGTTGAGCGGTAGGGTGGAGCGCTCTATCGGGAAGGCGAACAGCAAGGTCGGTATCCCGTCTCGCAGCTGGAGAACCAGAGCGGGGCGACCTTCGACCGTCTCGAGCAAGACCTGCCCGCCTTGAGGGTCTACACTCCGGGTCAGCTGGGCTCTTTGGTCGCTCCAGAAGCTGCCGGGCAGGGCTGAGACTAAAGGGGCCCCCGGTACGGCTCGGAGGGGGCTCTGGGGAGCCTGCCCATCCGCAGGACTGGGTAGCTCGATAGCGGCCCGAGCCGGCGGTCGCCGCCGGTCGTCCTCGCCGTAACGCAGCAGCAGGTCCGGGGTCGCGCTTTCGGGGAAGGGGGCGGTCTGCAGCTGAAGCGCGGCGTTGGCCTCCAGCGCTCGAATCAAGAAGGGAGCGCTCGACGAGCCCTCCAGGCGCACCGCGAGGCGGGTCGGGCGGGGCGGCGTCAAGGCGGCGTAGGCTAGGTTGTCGCTGGGCAAGGGGTCGTCGTCGGGGTCACTGCTCAAGGGCTCGAGGCGAGCCCGAAAGAGGGTGGCGCGGTCCACCTCCAGGAGGGCCGCCGGGATCTGGCGTTCGATCACCTGGCGCTGTCCTAGGGCCAGGTTCAGCGGCTGCTCCCACACGATCTGAGCGCCCCCACCCCCGAGGCCAGGCTCTTCAGGCCAGCGCTCGAGAAGCAGCCGTCGGCGCTGGGCTGAGTCCGAGTAGTTCTCGACCACCATCTGGGCTAGGGGTCGCTGTCGCTGACTTCCGAACTCCGGCGGGTAGACGGCGAAACTGGAGAAGCCGACGTTGTTGGACGGCGGCTCCCGGAGCGGGTCTGCGATGAGCCCCGGGAGCCGCAGCTCTTCGGGCAGCCTGTCGCTCAGGAGCCAGACGTCGGCCTGGTGGTCTCGGGCCAGGGCGCTCAGATAGGGGCGGAGCGTCTCCAAGCGGTCCTCGACCTCCAGGACCGTGACCTCGGCGAGGGCTAGCTCGAGCTCTCGTCGAGAGGAAGTGAACGGCACCAGCACCTCCGGCTCCCGATCTACTGCGATCAGCATCGCTTCTTTCTGGGTCCCCCCTTCGAACAGATCGTCGAGTCCGCTGTGGATGCGAGCTAAAGCGGTTTCGAAAGCGCCTCCAGCGGCCATGCTGGCGCTGCGATCGAGGACCACCACGACTCGCTCTCCGGTGGGCGCCTCGGCTCTGCTGCGCCAGGACGGGCCCGCCAACACTGTGACCAGAACCGTCAGAACGGCCATCTGCAAGAGCAGCAGCGGATGGAGGGGCAGTCGGCGAGCCCAGCGACCGCCTCGGCTGCTGGGCTCGGTCTGCCGCCAGAGAAAGACGGTCGTCACCGAGCGCGGGCGAGGCTGAGGCCGGAACAGGTATAAGGCCACTAACGGCAGGAGAAGACCGAGCCAAGCGAAGGCCGTTGGGTTCTGCCAACTCATCTGAACGTCAGGATCCCGGACCGGGGTAAGATGTCGCCGAAGAGGGTCTTCAGAGGAACGCCCGTCGAGTGCCAGGCGAAGCTGCCTCCGACGCTTCGCACCCCTTGTGTGAGCCGCTGGCGATGATCCGAGAGGGCGGCTCGGTACCGTTGGAAGTCTTGGGGGCCCAGATCGAGTCTCACCTTCTCCGGCGAGTCTTGGCCCGCTTCGAGATCGAAGAGCTCCCACTCGCCCGGGCCCATGGCGGTCTCCGGCTCGAGCTCCTCGGGAGCCAGTAGTTGAAGGGCACTCAAGCGGTGACGAGCCTGGGCCAGCCGGCGCAGGCCGGGGAGTCCTCCGCCGGGCTGTAAGAAGTCCGAGAGCACCAGTAGGTGAGCCTGGGCTTTCAGACGGCTCCTGAGGCTCTCTAAGCTCTCTTCGATCCGACATCGACCGCTGGGTTCGACCCGCTGAAGCTGTCGGTGGATCCGGTGCAGCGCCGTCTTGCCTCGAGCCGGGCTCACTCCGGATTCCGGAGCGGCGGCGGTGGACAAGAGGTGCAGCCCTACCCGGTCCCCCTGTCGCACCGCCACGGTCGCAAGCCCTATGGCGATCCGGGTGGCTTGGTGCCACTTGGTGGACATCGAGGCCGAGCGGTCTAGGCACAGCAGTACGGTCTGGTCTAGCTCCGGGGTGTACAGCCGAGTCGTCAAGCGATCGGTGCGCGCGTAGACCCTCCAGTCGAGATCTCTGAGATCGTCTCCCGGCTGGTACGGGCGGTACTCTCGGAAGTCGTGGGAACGGCCCAACCCTTGGGCTCGGTGCTGCCCGAAGCCGCCTCGCTGTTGGAGGCGCTTCACCTGGGGGGCGAATCGGAGGCGACCGAGGAGCCTGAGGAGCTGGGGGCTCACTGTTTCGAGGCGCGGGCGGATCCTCGGCGCCTTTCGAGGAGCGCTCCGACGATGCCGAGCACAGCGTAGCAGGCCAACGCCAAGACCGCTACTTCGACCCCGGAATGGCTGTTCAGGCTATAACTGCCGTAGGCTAGAGGGGAGAGGAAGATGGGGCTAACCGAGATCTCACCGGTGCCGAGTCCGAAGAGAGAGATGAACAGGGGCAACAGATTGAAGGCCGCCCACGAAAAGCCCAAGGCAAACGGGTATCTCCGGGGGTGCTCGGTGGAGATTCCCCGGGCCCACAGCGCGGTGGCCAGTCCGGTGAAAGCCACATAGGTGGAGAGCACCGTAAAGTCCGGGTCTTGGTACATGAGGGCGGGGGTGAAGAGCCCCGAGGTCAGTACGACCGCCCAGAAAATAGGGCGCGCTAGCAGGGAGCGCTGAAAGAGCTCTCGTTCCCGGGAACGCTCCGGGCGCATCGGATTCAGCAAGAGTCCGTACAGCAGGTAGTGGACAGGCCCGAAAGCCGGCCAGAAGGAGCTGCCCACAGAGCTCCACAGGGTGTCGTCGGTTAAGCTCAGCCCGAGGAGCACGAGGTAGAACCCGAGGGTCAGACCCAAAATGATCTTGAGGTGGAAAGCCCGTTCTTCGAAGTGCTGCACCGCTTTCCAAAACAGAAAGAGCGCGCTGTATAGGGCTAGGAGCGCTACGCCGATGTAGAGGAACCATGGGACATCCTCAAGGTAACGAAGGACCGCGATGAACGGGGCCAGGAAGAAAAAGAGGACCATCAAGCAGAGATAGGTGGCGCCGGTGGCGTAAGCTGAGCGGGACTCTCGGGCGCTCATCGTCAGTCCGAGCAGGCAGGCCAGTGCGCCGGCTGTCGCAAGAGACGCTTTCGCGATCAGAAACGAGCTCAAGGAGACCCCCCCCAGCACGAAGACCACAGCCTCAAACGGTAGGGTGGCCGCCAAGGCGAGCAGGATGAAAGAGAAGGCGAAGCCGAACTTCCCGAAGACCAGCTCGGCCGGGGAGAGCTGGGTGGTGACCAGCATATCGAAGCTCTTGCGCTCCCTTTCGCCCGACACCGAACTGGTGGTGAGCGAAGGTGCGATCAGACATAACAGGACCAGCTGGGCCCAGAAGAGGACCTCGAACAGGAGATGGCCCGCTTCGGGCAGCTCGCTTATCGAAGAGTTCGAACCGAGGGCGTTGGCGGCTGAAAAGGCCGCAATGAGCGCGATGAGTAGTACCCAAGCAGACAGCGCGTAGAAGACCTTCTTTTCGCGAAATCCGATGCGCATCTCTTTCACGAAGATGGGGTTGTCTCGAAACCGTTCCACCAGCGCTGTCACTGTACGATCCCCTTAGTGACCCGTAAGAAGAGATCCTCGAGGTCGGTCTTCTGCTCTTCGAGCCCTATCAGACCGTACTCCCCAGCGAGCTCTTCGGCGATGGAGGCCAGATCATCGAGATCACCAGAGTGGGCGAAACGGAGGACCGCTGGCTGGGAGTCGACCAGGTCGAGGTCGCTCACCGTGGCTCGACTCTGCAAGGTTTCGGCGGCCCGAGGCCCTTCCCGGAGCACCCGCACAGTGATCTTCCGTTCGCTCTGCAGGGAGCCCATGATCTCGTCGATGGTACCCGAGGCCACTAGGTGGCCGGCTTCGAGCACCCCCACACGGTTACAGAAGTCGGCCAGCTCCGGTAGGATGTGGCTCGAGATCATGATGGTCTTCCCCATTCGGGTCAGCTCTCGCAGTAGCTCACGCATTTCGATCCTAGCCCGGGGGTCTAAGCCGGCGGCCGGCTCGTCGAGGATCAGAACTTTCGGATCGTGGAGTAGGGTCTTGGCCAAGCAGAGTCGCTGACGCATTCCGGTGGAGAGCGCTTCCACGAAATCTTCTTTTTTTCGCCCCAGGTCGGTGAGTTCTAGCACGTCGTCGATGACCTTCGGTCGGACCGAGCGTTCCAGGCGAAAAGCTCCGGCGAAGAAATCGAGGTACTCCCACACCTTCATACCGTCGTAGACCCCGAAGCTGTCCGGCATATAGCCCAACAGGCGGCGGATGGTGTGGGGCTCCTCTAACACCGAGTGGCCGTCGACGATGGCCTCACCGCTGCTGGGCTCCAGCAGGGTCGCGAGGATTCGTATCGTGGTTGTCTTACCGGCACCGTTCGGCCCGATGAAGCCGAAGGTGTCGCCAGCTTTGATATGGAGGTCTAAGTCCGATAGGGCTTCGAAGGTACCGTACCGTTTGCTCAGAGCGCGGCAGACGATCATGGGGTGTCACCTGCACTGGCCGCCTCGCGCAAGTCGTAGACGACGAGGGTATCGCTGCGCACGGTGGCGGGCGGCTCGATGGTCACCTCGGTAGGGAGCTGGTCGGTCCAGAGTAGGAGTCGACCGGTCAGGGAGCCGTCCTGGTAAAGAATCGGGCTGCTTGTGGAGTAGGTCACCAGTCGTTCGCGCCCCGGTCTGGTCCGCAGCTCCCACTCGGGGTGATCGAGGGTTCGGCCCGAGGAGCCAGAGCTCTGGTCCCCAGCGAAGTCCAGCTCGATACGGTTTTCGCCCCGGTGGAGGGTGAAAGGGGCCGACACTCCCTTCTCGGCGTGCCAAAAGCAGGCTTGGTTGAGCTCGGTCTCCCAGGGGGACTCCACGGTCAAGGTATCCCCATCGAGGCCCATCCTGACCGGCTCGTCGATCGATCTCAGTGACCGGGCCTCGGTGGCCAGGAGATCCCAAGTGGTCAGCGAGACGGTACTGCTGAGCCCGCCTCGGCTGTTGGGTTGCAAGACGCTCATCGGTTTGCGCTGGGTGCGGTAGCTAAACTCACCGATGATGGTCGAAGGTCCGGTGTCGAGTCGGTACTGGGTCTGATACGGGCTAAAGAGCACCAGCTCGGAGCCCGCGAGCCCCTCGGTCGAGCCGTTTTGGAAGTGGACCGCACCGATCTCCCGGAGAACCGGGACGGTGGAGCGGTTCACCAGACTCAGTAAGTAGATCGAGCCAGCGAAGACGACAGCGATGATGGGGACCGTGATGAACGATCTGAGCATCTTATCCCGCTTACGAAGGTAGGTCAGATTCACCGGCCCGACGACCAACGCGTAAAAGAGGATCACCAGAACGACGTAGCCGGCTTGCACCCGGGGCAGCTCGGGCATATCGGTGATGAGGTAGCCGCTGCTACCCTGGACGACGATCGGATCGGGCGGATAGATACGCTCTACGATAGCTCCCCACAGCTCTTCTGCGCTGTCTTGAGCGAGGGGTTCGAGTCTGGTCAGGGGGGCGGTGATCAAGGTGATTCGCCCCTGCATATGGGGCTTAGACACGGCCAGCGGGAGACCGTCGAACTCGGCTAGGATCTCCGCTTCTTCTTTAGGTTGGCCCACGAGCTGAACGAGTTCTCCGGATGTGCGTACCGAAGAGGTTCGGAACGGAAGGTACGGCTCCAGGAGACTGTTCTTGAACTCCTCGGCGAGACCGTTGCTGATCAGCACCAAGTGGCCTCTCCAAGCGGCCCAGTCCAGTAGTGCTCGGGTCTGACGATGGGTGAGACCTAGAAGGTTCCAGTCGTAGACCACGATGACGTCGAGGTTCTCCAAGGAGCCCCAGTTTTGGGGGATGAGCTCGGCCTCCAAGCGCGTGATGTTGGCGAGAGGAACGAGCTTGCGCTCCGGCTCTTCCCCATAGTTCTGGGAGTAGTTGATCTCCTTTTGGATGGCGAGGCTCCGCAGGTAATCGAACCTGTCTTTGTCGGGCGCCAGCACTCCCATCACGAGATGGTTGCCACTGCTGGTCATTCCCAAAGACAGCGATCTCCCGTCGACGCTCAGGCCGTACAGGCTCGAGGTGCGATTGGGCGGGATGACCATCGAGATGGCCCGGGTTTCCCCGGGAGGCACCCGTAGGAATCGCCACTCTTCGGGTAGGAGGGGGCCGGGTTGAGCCCAGTCGAGCCGATAGGTTTTGTCGGTCGTCTTGGGGGCTTCGAATTCGATCACCAGCGGTATCGTCCGGTCTTGTTGATGGATGTGACCCGCAGGGTAGCGGAGATCGATATAGCGCTCGACCTGGTCCTTCCACACATCGTCGGCAGAGGCCCGGCCGAGCCCGAACACGCCCAGCAGCAGTGCGACCAACAGAGCGCTACGCATCTTCGAGGCTTTCGTCGAACGGTAGGGCGTCCAAGACCTTCTGGATCACCTGGTCGGGATGGTAGCCTTCAGTTTGGGCTTCGAACGAAAGCGCAATACGATGCCTCAGTACCGGCTTGGCCAGACTCTTGACGTCCTCGAGAGCGACGTGGCTCCGGTCGCCGAGCAGCGCCTTGGCGCGGGCTAAGCGCACTAAGGCTTGGCCACCCCGGGGGCTCGAGCCCAACTCGATGGCGCCTCTGAGCTCCGGAGGGCAGGCGGGGTCGTCCGGGTGGGTGGCCGAGATCAGTCGCGCTATATAGTTTAGGATGGGTCCGGCCAGCAGGACTTCGGACGCCTCCATCTGGAGGGCGCGGAGAGATTCGGCGGTCGCTACTTGGCCCAGGCTGACCGGCGCAGGGTCGGCCCGGTGACGCCCAGCGCCATGCAGCCGGACAGCGACAGGTA
>CAZDLH010000010.1:0-14434 GCA_964505925.1 uncultured Burkholderiales bacterium | reverse complement strand
GGCGGGTGGAGCTCGCCACCGCGGGGCGCAAGCGGGCGAACGCCACCTACTGCGATCCGCTGAGCACCGACACCGCGATCTACATGGAGTACGGGATGGACCTCCTGCCACTGCTGCGTCAGACGAAGATCGAGCCCCACGCCTATGTGGCTACCCTCATCGAGCAGTTCAAGCTGGAGGTCACCCATCGATTGGAACAGTACGGCCATCGGCTCGACGGGGCTGAGAGTCGATCCGGGAGCTAGAGCTTTAGACTCGGGCTCTGGTCGGCGGGGAGATCCAAGGCGTGGGCCAGATAGAAGCCGTCTTGGCTCTGCGAGCTCACCCGCCCGCCCTGAAGGTAGGCCACCTCGCCTAGGTTCTGCATGCTGTAGGCTTCGAGGTGTTCGCGGTCGCGCACGAGGTAGACCGAGACCGGGCGGCCCTCTTTGTCGGCTCCGTTGAGCACCGCTTGGAAAGTCCCGTCCTCGCCGGTTCTGTAGGTCATCTCTGTGCTACCCGTCCGCACCACTCCCGGCTGTCCCATCGCTTGGTCGTGGGCCGGATTCTCGTCGTAGCGGGTGTAGGTGTCGGCCACCCATTCGGTGGTGCGAAGCTGCCGTTCGCCCTGCTCTGAGAGCGGCTGCGGTCGCTCGCCCTCCCAGCGATTTTCCATCAATCGAGAAAGCGTCGGACGGGCCCAGGTCGGCAGGCTGTTGGTGATCATAGCCCTATGGTATCCCACCTTCCGAGCTTCGGTATTGCCGAATGTTTGCGGTACCGTCAGATGAGATTCGGGGCTCGACTCCCGGTTCGGTAGGGACAGCTCGCTTGGCGGCTGTCTCTCGTAACAGGGGCGCCGAGCCCCCGCTATAGAGTGAACCGGTCGAGCCGATGGATACGGGTCAGGGAGGGGTCGAGCTGCTCGGCCAGCTCCCGGTCCCGACACAGGTGGGTGAGGAGGATCACCTGGGTAGTGCGGGAGAGCTCCTGGAGCACTTCGAGGGCCGCTCGAGCACGCTCGGTGTCGAAGTTGATCAGCAGGTCGTCGGCGATCAGCGGGAACGGCTCCTCCCGTTGGGCTTGGAGCTCGATGGAGGCTAGGCGAAGGGCCAGGAAGAGCTGGTCGCGAGTCCCGTCGGAGAGGCCCGAGAGCGGGACCCGCCGACCGCTGCGCGCCACCGACAAGAGAGCGTTGCCGCTGCCCTTCCTGTCGGGGGCGACCTCGAGGCCCTGGTAAGCCCCGCAGCTCAGTCGGCTGAAGAGCTGGGCTGCCCGTTCCAAGACCGGGCCTTGATTTCGGCGGCGATACTCTTCGATCTGCTCTTCCAGAAGATGGTGAGCTAGCCGCAGCTTCATATAGTCGGCCACCACTTCGAGACCGTGGGCCTGGTGCTCTTCTGCTTCTTGAGCCTTCTCGGCGGCTTTGGAGTCGGTGTTGAGCTGAGACCTTTGGCTGCGCAGTTCGCCCAGGCGCTGGTGAGCCTCTCGGGACCGACTCTGCTGCTCTTCGATCACCGGTTGGAGCTCGGCTAGCCGACCTTTCAACCCGTCGGGGTCCCGCTGGGCCACTTCGGAGCAGAAGGTCTCCAGGGGCTGGCCGCCGCTTTGATCGCGGAGGTTCAGCTCCTCTTGTGCGAGCTTCGCTCGGATCTCCCGGCGCTGCTCGTTCTTCTGTTCGCGCTCCAGCAGCTCATCGAGTCCGGCCACCTCCGCCTCTCGGCAGAGCTCCGCGAGCAGCTTTTCGGTTTCGATCAAGTCGGCCCGGAGCCGCTGGAGCTCCCCTTCGAGCTCGAAGGCCCGCTCCTGGAGCTGCGAGCGCTTAGCTTCTACCTCCCGGGCGGTGTTCAGCCTCTGCTGCAGCTCTTCGGCGTCGCGCACCCCCCCTCGTCCGGAGCCCTCTTCCTCCAGTCGGCTCATCAGGCGCCGGAGCCGCTCTTCAAACTCTTGGAGTACTCGGCGCTGGGTGCTGATGTGAAGCAGAGCCGTCTCCCGAGCCTTCCACTCTTTCGCTAGCTCGTCGAAGCCCTCCAGCAGGTTCTCGCAGCTCTCCGGCTCCTCGGCGACGGCGCCTAGACGCTGTGCCTCCTGGGTCCACTGAGTCTGGAGATGCACCCCTTGGCTCTGGAGATCGGCCACCCGCTCTTGGGCCTTCCCCAAGGCTCGCTGACAGCGATCCCGCTCATGCTTTAGGCGCTCCCGAGTTTGACGTTCGCTGGACAGTCGAGCCAAGATAGCTTCAGCGTTCTGCAGAGCGGCGGCGAAGCCCAGCCCCGTCGGACCTAAACTGTGTCCGGTGGCGCGCGCTGCCCCGTCGAGGCGGTCTACCAGTTCGGCCAGCGCCTCGGCTTCCCGGACGGTGGAGCGCCGCAGGTCTTCACGGTCGCTCTCGTCGGCCAGCAGCTCGGCTCGACTCCGGAGCCAGCTCTGCATATCTTTGGGGGCTTCCGGTAGCTGGGCCTCCGGTTCCCAGTACTGCTGCCACTCCTGGAGGACCTCGCCGAGTCGAGTCTCGGCCTGCTGTACACTGCTGCACTGCTCTTCGAACTGCTCTTTGAGCCTGGTCCCCTTCCTGGTCAACTCCTCGAGCTCGGCGGCGAGCTTGGCCGCGTCGAGGATCCGATCGGCGGTCTCGTCGGCGTCTCGGAGCCGCAGTTCGAACAGATCCACGATGGTGGACTCCGACTCTAGGGGTCGTCCGGCCCGCCACTTCTCCAGCAGCTCGGCCCACACCTCATGGCGTAGGCTCCGTAGCTCCTGTAGTCTCTCCCGACTGGGCGGGCTGCTATCCCCTCGGGTCTCGCTGAAGGTCCTGCGAGCCTCCAGGAGTTGGGAGTGTAGCCCGGAGGCCAGCTTTCGTTCGGTGTTCACCGCATGCAGCTCATCTTGGTAACGTCGCTGCACGGAGTCTAGCAGCTCTTGGGTGGGCACCTTCAAGCGCTTCAGGGTCTCGAGTTCGCCGTCGTCCCAACCCCCCATCCTCGGCAGCGAGGCGGACGCCCTCCGCACCTTCTGTTCGGTGCTCTCGAGCTTGCTCTGCTGCTCTTGGAGACGCGTTTGGCGATGCTTCTCGCTTTGAGCTAAACGGACGGCCTGCTCTAAGTCGGAGTACTCCGGTTCTTCCCCTAGGCGGGCCAGCTCTTCGACGGCCTGTTCCAGCTGCTCTTGCGTCTCGTCGCGCCGCTGAAGGTGGCCTTCGAGATCGCGTTTGAGATCCAGCCACTCTCGGGCCAGCTTCCGTAGCTTCTGCTTCTGGCTCAGGGTGGGGAAGCGCTCCGAGAGCTGCTCTAGGCCCCCCTCGAGTCCGAGCTGGGTCTGCAGGTCCAGGAGCCTGTCCTGGCTTCGCTTGCGTTCCCCTTCGTTCTCAAAGATCAGTCGCTCGGCGTTCACGGCCCCGTCCAGCCCCCGGCACAGCGACTCGATATCGGCGGCGCACTCCAGCAGGTGCCCCTCGCCGGAGGGCTCTCCTAGAGTCTCCTGGAGCCGACCCAGCTCTCGGGTGGCCCGCTCAAAGCCATCTCGAAGCCGGTCTTTTCGCGCTTGAAGTTCGGTGCGCCGGGCGGGTACCCCCGGGGGAAGCTCGGGCACCGACCCTAGTTCGGCTAGCTCCTTTAGGAGCTGGGTTCGCCGACCGACTCCCCCCATAGCGGCATCCCAGCGCTTGAGTCGGGCGTGCTCCTCGCTCGAACGCCGGAGCTCCTCGTCGAGCTCGGCGGCCCTTCGTTGAGCCTCTTGGAGCTGTCGCCCCAGCTCGTCCCAGTCACTGGAGCGGTAGGCCAGGTCGTCGCGGGCGCTCCTCGCCTCGCGCCAGCCTCGAAGGTGCTTGTCGAGTTCCCGGGTGTGGCTCCTCGGGGTCCAGAGAGCCTGGTGGGCCTTCTCGAGCCGGGCTAACAGCTCCAACACCCCGGGGCCCACACCGGCGGCGAACAGGCTATGACCCACTTCGCCGCCCCCCTCTAACAGCTCCCGCCCTCCTTGGACCAGCTGGCCGTGGTCTAGACCGTAGAGGCGCTCGAAGGTCTCTTTGCTCACCGAGCCTAGAAAACGATTCAGCGTCTCGTCGTCGAGCGGGGTGCCCGCGGGGGTGCGCAGGGAGCCGCGGGTGGCCTTGCGCCTGAGGAACTCCAGGCGGTCGCCGTCTCGGCGTTCGATGGTGGCCGACAGCAGCATCTTGCTGTAGTCGTGGAGGAAGCGGTCGTCGGTCTGGTGAGGGATCCCGTAGAGTAGGCCCGTCAGGGCTCGAAGGGTGCTGGACTTGCCCGATTCGTTCGGGCCGAACAGCACGTGGAAGGAGGCCTCGCCGGATAGATCCAGGCGGAAGTCGGTGAACGGGCCGAAAGCGGGCGCTGCGAACTCTAGAAACTTCACTGGGCTGCCTCCGTCGAGCTACGGCTCAGCTCGCTGGCCAGCAGATCTCCCATCCCCGACAGCGCTTCGGTGAGGGCCTCCTGCTGGAGCGCGCCGAGCCCTTCGGCCTGCTCGCGCCACTCCGCGGGCAGGGTCTGCCTCAAAGGGGCGAAGAGTTGGGCACCTAGCTCCTCGAGCAGTTCGGGTTGGGCCTCGAGATCGGCGATCCGGTCGCTCAGGGCGGAGAAGAAGGGATCGCCTTGGGCCAAAGCGGTGAACTCGACCGTCGGGCGGCTCTCGAGTTTGAGCTTCTCGAGCCAGACCCCTTCGGACTTTAGAGACAGTGCCCGCGCCATGACTTCGGCCCGGAACTTTCCGGGATCTCTGGCGAGCTCCAGGTGGGCGGCTCCGGCCCCTACGGTGGTGATGCGGGCGGCCAGCAGCCGAGGGCCCGCCTCGTCGACGGCGCGCTCGAGTTCGCGCCCAGCGGCGTGGACCGCCTCCGAGAGGGTGTCCAGCCCGCTGATATCCACGGTCGAGTGCTGCCATCGCACGTCGTCGCAGACCAGGTGCTCTAGGCGGACCGCACCCGCGTCGTCGACCTGGACCAAGGTGGCGCCTTTAGGGCCGGTCTCCCGAGCGTGGCGCCCTTGCAGATTCCCTGGGTAGACCACCCAGGGGGACTCCGATAGCACCTCGCGCTGGTGGATGTGCCCGAGCGCCCAGTAGTGGTAGCCGTGAGCGCGCAGCCCCGCCAGGCTACAGGGGGCGTAGTTGTCGTGCCCCTCGCGGCCGTCGGTGTTGGTGTGCAGAAGTCCGATGTTGAAGCGGCCAGGCGTCGGGGGAGGGTAGCCCTTGGAGAGATCGATGTCGATGGCGGGGTCCTTGAAACCCTGGCCGTGCACGGCCACTCCGAGCTCCGGGAAGTCGACCGTTTCTGGGCGGTCCACGGACAGGGCGGTCACGTTCTCCGGAAGCTCCAGCGAGCGGGTGATCCGGCTCTCGGCGTCGTGGTTGCCGGAGATCAGGACCACCGGTATTCCGGCGCGGTCCAGGCGCGCCATCTGGGAGACGAAGAACAGGCCGGTCTTGTAGTCTTTCCAGTCGCCGTCGTAGACGTCGCCTGCGATCACCACGAGATCGACGGCCCGGTCTAGGGCCTCCTGGACCAGATTTTTGAGCGCTTGGCGAGTGGCCTCTCGCAATCTCTGTACCGGAGCGTTCTCGTGCGAGGAGAGCCCCCGCAGCGGACTGTCGAGGTGCAGGTCGGCAGCGTGTAGGAAACTGAACATCGCGAGCCCTTTTCGTAAGGTCTCATGCTATCACCTCGAAACGACATGATCTGACGTTGCGGACCCGCTACTATCGGGCTAGAGGGGTGCGGGTGGAGCGCTCCCGAGGCGCAGTTTCCGACCGAAGACGGCGGCCGCGGCCACCGCCAGAAGCACGAATCCGAACAGCCAGCCTGGATGCCCCTCCCAGAGGCCGTGCTTGAGCACGTTGACCAGGCCCGCGAACCCTCCGATGGAGAAGACTAAGAGCGGGAGGGTGCCCAGAAACGATGCTTTGAGGTAGAGGGCGAACGGGATGGGGGTCAGCCCGAAGGCGTAGTTGCTCAGGTTCTGTGGAAAGAACGGGAGCAGCCGTACGGCGAACACTCCGCGCCCCCCGCTGATTTCGACCTGAGCCTTGAGCCAAGCCATCCAGGGCTTCTGGCCGATCGCCCGCTCCACCCGCTCTCGGAGGAAACTCCGGGCCAAGAAAAAGGAGATGGCTTGGCCCATCGTCTCCCCGACCGACAGCGCCAGTACGGCCACCCAAGGCTGGCTAGCGAAGGCGGTAGCGGCGACCGCCATCATTGGCACACCGGGGAAACAGAGTGCGGTGCTCAGACAGTAGACGAAAGAGAACAGGACCGCCCCCCATACGCCCAGGGCCTCCACTTCGGCCTCGAGCAGATGCAGCAGGTCGACGGCTCGGTGTTCGTAGTGGAGCCCCAGAGCCAGGAGTAGGCAGACCCCGGCGGCCACCGAGAAGGCGCGTAGCTTAGCGGAAGTGCCCTTCATCGGTGTCGGTATTCGGGACAGGCAGCCCCGTTCCCCGCAGGCGCGTCCACCGGTAGCTACGACCGTCGGTTCACAGGTACATCGGGGCTTGGCGCCGCCACATAGGCCAGTCGTGGTGGCCCGGGTCGTTCCATACGTGGCACTGCACGGGGACCCGAAGGCGGGCCAGGTGGTAAGCCAGCGTTTCGGTGGACTCACGGCAGAAGTCGTGCCGACCGGTCAGCAGCCGGAACTCGCGCTGTCTCAGTATCGGGTCGAAACTCGACGGCTCGGACTGGGCCAGCCAGTGGAGAGGGGAGTTCCAGTACACCTGGTCGTCGAAGTAGCCCTCGACGTACTTGCTGGCCTCGTAGTCGCCTGAGAAGGCCGCTACGCGGTGCACGAGTTCAGGGTAGCGAAGGCCGAAGTTCACCGCGTGGAAGCCGCCGAACGACGCGCCGGTGGCGATCAGGAAGGGGTTGGAGTTCAAGCGGCGCAGCCAGGGGAGGTACTCTTCGATAAGATAGGCTTCGTAGGCTGCGTGCCAGGCGAGCTGTACGGTCTGATGGTCCTCGAAGTTGTACCACGACAGGTGGTCCACCGAATCCAGGCAGAACAGCTGAAGCCAGCCCCGCTCTAGGTGTTCGCGGAGCGGGCCCATCATTTGAAAGTCCTCCCACTGGTAGAAACGCCCCTTGGAGGTGGGGAAGACCAGCACCGGCGCACCCGAATGGCCGAAGACGAGGGTCTCCATCGAAAAGCCGAGCGATTCCGAGTGGTGGCGCTGATAAAGGCGCACGGGGTTCGAGGGCTACTCTTTCTTGGTTCCGTGGGGGGCGGTCAACTGAATGGCCTGGAACCCGTCGTCGGGCTCGGTGGGCTCCCCCTCGGTGCGACCGTCTTCGGCGGGGCTGACGGGGGCGGCGCCGGAGACCTCGCCGGCCGGGCTCTGCTCGGAGCTCTGCGTCTGAAGGAACTCTCGAAAGTCGTGCTGGGGCGGAGTCACCGGCCAGCCCATCTTCTCTGCGACGGCCAGCAATGTTTCCCGGTCCGGGCAGATCTGCAGCCATCGGCCTAATACGGCGTCCATAGCCCCGGGGTGATCCATCGCCATCAACGTCAGATAGTTGAGGACCTCCCGGACGCGGTGCTGTTCGGTGGGGCGTATCTCGGTGCCGTTGAGCAGGGCCAGCCGCTGGATACCCTCGGTGCGGACGCTCTCGAGAGGGATGGCCGACAGGTGCTCTAGGCTGCGAGAGGCTTGCACCGGAAGGAGCGCCAGGGCGATATCTACGTGGGCCTGACAGCGGAGCTTGAGGTCGTGGATCCGCATTAGCCACTCTTCAGCCTCGGCGAACTGCTCCAGATGTAGTTTGCAGCGCAGCAGGCCCAGCCGTTCGCGATCGGTCAGGTCCTCGGTATCCTCTAGCGCGGTCAGCGCCTCCTCGAGCTCCCCGCGGCGGCCGAGCTGCCCACTCAGGTCCAAGAGATCCAGAAGGTTCGAAGAGGTGAGCCAGGTGCGGAGCCCCGGATCGATCAACAGCTCTTTGCAGGCCTCGTAGAACCGTTTCACCTGAGCCTGATTCTCCAGCACCACCGACACTCTGAGCATCGCTGTGGTGGACATCAAGCCTTTGAGAAAGCCGTCTTTCTCGTACAGGGCCTTGGCTTCGCGGAACAGCTTGCGAGCCCGCCTCTTGTCGTCGGAGCGGTAGAACGCGGCGGCTAGCTCGCTGAGCAGATGGACCTTGAGTTCGCTATCTTCGAGTTCGTGAGTGGTAACGATGGCCTTGTCGCGATAGGTTTGGGCCTGCTCTTCGGCGCCCAGGCGCGCCAGTCCGGCGGCCAGCGTGACGAGAGCTCTCCCCCGGCCCTCGTGCTCTAGGGGAGAGTCGCCGAACTTCAGGGTGTCGGCCATCCGGACGATCTCTTCGGCCGACTCTTGCTGGGCGGTGGAGGAGTGCAGTAGCAAGACGAGCTGGCGGCACTCCCGGTCGAGGTCTTCGATCTTGGCGGCGAGCTCCAAGGCGTGGAAGGACAGGTCCCGGGCCCGGGCCAGCGTTCCCATCGCGGCCACCTGTTGAGCTAGCAGCATGAGCGCCTCGGCGCGCTCGGCCTTGTCCACCACACCGAAGGCGTTGGCCGCGGCCAGCGAAATCTTCTGTTGGGCCTCCAGCGGGCGCCCCTTGCGGTGGAGCATGACCGCAGAGCGGGCCAGAAACCGGCTTCTGGCCTTAGGGCGGTCCAGGGTTAAGATGGCGACCTGCAGGGCGTCCTGGAGCCGTTCGTCGAGCTCTTTCACCCGGCTGTCTTCCAGGCTCTGGATCAGGCCGGAGAGAGCGTGCTGCAGCTGCTCGGGGTCGGTGCTGTCCAGCATCTCGCATAGCTCGAGGTAGCCCTCCACCCCCCACGCCTGGTCGCTGAACGGGATCAGGCTGGCGGCCGCGGTGGCGATCGGCAGGATGCCGGACCTCACCTCTTTCTGGAGGCGCGCCCATTCTCTTTGGGGATCGCTTGCGATCTCCAAGCGGTCGGGGTACGGCTGAAACTCGGGGCTCGTCTTCTGGTCGAGGCGGGCGAGGCGAGCCTTCAGCTCGGCGGTGCGCTGCTTTCGCTGCTCCTCGAACGGGATCCGTTCGCTCAGCTCCAGCCCGCGCTCGAACAGTCTTCGGCGAAGGGGCTTGGGCAGCTCGTGATACCTGCCAGCGGAGATCAGGGCCAGGCACGCTTGGACGGGATCGGTCATCTCCAAGAGTGAGGTCAGCTGCGAGCGGTGCTCGTCGTTGCAGTTCGGGTGGGCCATGATGGTGGCCATCAGCGAACCGGCGAGCTCCACTTCCGATGGGCCGAGATCCAGCGTGGGGAAGCTGGAAGCTTCGGCTAATAGAACCTTGGCCGTCTCCAGGCTGTCGAGTTCGATCGCTTGGCTGACGAACAGAAGCCAGATCAGAAACCGGTGCCCTTCGCCGGAGACCAAGAAAGCGTTCTCTCGAGCCAACGGAAGCTCGCCGCCGTCGGCCAGGCGATGGACCGTACGCACCGACTCCTGTTTGCGCAGCTTGGCGATCCGGTGTCCGAAGGAGACGATCCGAGGAAAGTCGCGGGTTTCGATGCTGGCGATCAAAGAGAGGCGAAGATCCTTGAGCACGCTGGGCAGCATGCCCGTGCGCTCGAGCTTCAACATGGAAAACGAGCCCTCGTTGAGCCAGTGCAAAATGGAGAAGTCCTGCCGTCTGGAAGCGCGGGCCAGCCGATCGCAGTGCAGTACCAGATAGCGCCAACCGTAGGCGTCGTGCATCTCTTGCCAAGAGGGGTAGGTCTCCCGGAAGAAGGTCACGATGCGGCCGTGCACCGGTCCCAGGTCGCGGGAGAAGTGGTAGGTCAAGTAGCTGGCGAAGCCTTTGGAGTAGAGCCTGAGACCGCTGCGATCCATGGCCAAGAGCGGAGTCAGGTGGTCGACGGCCTCCCTGATCTGGACGGCGGGGATGCCGGTGAAGTCGGTGATGGTCTCGATCGATAGCCCTTCGGGGGTGTCGGCAAGGAGAAGCGCGACCTGTTCCACGAGCACTCGAACGGCTCCGTTCAAGGGCCGGGTGGTCTCCCTCCACAGAGCGAGGTGGTACGCCTCGAGCTGGTAGAGCCCCTGGTTGAGGTCCCCGAGCAAGAAGTTGGCCTCGGTGTGCGTGGTCAGGGTTCCGGTGTACGCCTCTAGGCCGTGCTCTAGCAGGTAGGCGGCGATCTCTTGCTGGTGCTCGGTTCGGTCGGGGGTAAGAAAGAACTGGGCAGTCCCGGGCTGCTGGAGACCTTCGTACTGCACTCCGGGCCGAAAGACGAACAGGATGGGCGTACTGGGGAACTCAGCGCGGAGCCGTCTCGTGCGCCAGATGAAGGAGTTCGCTCGCTCTACCGAGTCGAGCACCAAGAGGCTGGGGGGGTCGATCCCCTGGAACTCGCCCGTCAGGGCCGCAGGCCACTCTTCGTGTTCGGTCAGTGTGGAGAAGTCGAGGTAGACCGAGCCTGGGACGCTCTCGCCGAAAGCTCGAGCTACGGTCGTTTTACCGATGCCGGGCGGTCCGAGCAGTACGGCTTGCCCGTCTCTCGGGGCGCTCTCGAACCAGCTCTGAAGCTCGTCGAGAAGCCACTCCCTTCCGGTCCGAGTGGGGGTCTGCGAAGCTTTCTGCTCGCCTGCGCGCTTTGCCAAAGGTCCTCGTTTCTCTAAGAGCCGCTTCCCGCAGACGCCACGGTAGCCCGTGACGATTCGAATGGCGCCGGGTTCGGCGAGCTCTTGCGCCCCGGGCCGCTGCTCGGGCTGCCTTCGAGACGGACCACCGACGTTCGTCGGTCGGTCTATGGGTTTGATTTGAAGGAGCTTTCGGTAAGCTGGAGGTGAGTCCTCCGGCGGGCCTTTTCACCTTGCGGGAGGGAACAGAGACTGTTTGGAATATTTTTCACTGATGAATACTCTACTTGCGGCAACGGAGAACGCTAAGGGCCTCGGGGTCCTAGAATCCACTCTGGGCGTGCTGGATCGAGCTCGACACGTCTGGATCGATGAAAGGGCCCTGGATGCGCTTTGCGACCGTTGGTTCGAGCAGAAGCTCGAGGCGCCGCCTTGGAATGAGGAGATCCACTGGTCCGGAGAGCCGGCGGAGACGGCGACCGCCGTGCTGCTGCTGGATGCCTGGAACTTCTGCTTCTGGCCCGACCCGGGCGAGGAGAAGTGGGGCATCACCTATCGAGGTAAGGACTACAACGGGTACAACGCCCTAGCGGCCGCCATCAAGCGGGCCATCGAAGAGGGCGACCGACTCACCGACCCCGAGCGGATGGCCAGCCTGACCCTCGAGGACCTGCAGCACATCTTCCGGGGAAGGGGCACCATCCCGATGCTGGCAGAGCGCTTGGCTAACGCCCACCAGGTCGGTCGAAAGCTGCTCGAAGACTGGGACGGTCGGTTCACCAATCTGATCGCGGCGGCGGAAGGGTCGGCGGTCACTCTGACCCGCCTGATCGTCGAGAACTTCCCCTGCTTCGATGACCACTGCCTCTACTACGGCCGGGAAGTGAAGTTCTACAAACGGGCCCAGATCTTGGTCATGGACCTGGTCGGCGCCCTGGGGGACGATCCCCTGGTCGACCTCCACGACGTGCACGATCTCACCTCCTTTGCCGACTACAAGATCCCCCAAGTGCTCGAAGCGTACGGCGTGTTGCGCTACGATCCCGATCTGCAGGTGCGGCTCAGCCGGGAGGACCAGATCCCCTCGGGCGATCCGCTAGAGGTCGAGATACGGGCCGGCATGGTCTGGGCGGTGGAGCTGATCCGTCAGCGTCTCAGCGAGCGTGGCCGCGAGCTTGCCGCCTACGAGCTGGACTGGATGCTGTGGAATATGGGGCAAGAGCCGATCGAGAACCAGCGCCCGTACCATCGAACCCGCACCGTCTTCTACTGACCTACCGGGGCTCCCCCTTACACCTTTCACTGCGCTAGAGCGCCCGGACCGACATGGATCGGGTGTCGATTGACACCTTCGCAGCCGCGTGGTTTGATATCCGAGGAGAAATAGGCGTCCGGCGTTCCGGGTGGCTAGATCCCAATCTTATCGGGAGGTACGGGGACGTGAGCGGATCGGTTTTGGTCCTGAACGCCAGCTACGAGTACCTGAATGTAACAAGCCTGCGACGCGCCGTGAAACTTTTGGTGAAGGCCAAAGCCGAGCTGATCGAGGCCGTCGAGGGCGGTTCCTTGCGGTCGGCCACTCGACATCATCCGATGCCTTCGGTGATCCGCATGACCTACTATATCCGGAGGCCTTTCAAAGAGGTGCCGCTGTCGCGTCGGAACATCTTGGAACGGGACGCCTACGAGTGTCAGTACTGCGGGAGATACGGCGACACGGTGGACCACGTTATGCCTCGCAGCCGAGGCGGCGAGGATTCCTGGGTCAACTGCGTCTGCGCCTGCGAAGGGTGCAATCGCAAGAAGATGGACCGCACCCCCAGCGAGGCTCAGATGGCCTTGCGCAGCCGTCCTCGTCGGCCGTCTCCCATCCCTTGGCTCCGGAACCGCAAAGTGAGGACCCGAACCGAGTGGGGGCGCTACCTGTACATGGACGGCAGCTGACGCCCTCGCTCGAGAGGCGCCGCTCAGACTTCGGAGGAGAGGGCGAACATGAAGTCTGCTCGAGCGATCTCTTCGCCCTCCACTCGGCACCAGATTCGGGTCTTGCCGGCGTCTTTGCGGATGCGGAGCATCTCGGCTTCGATCTCTAGACACTCTCCGGGGCGTGCGTTTCGGAGAAAAGTGGCGTTGTCGAGGGCTCCGAACAGGATGTACTTGCCCTCCGAGGTGGCCTTAGACATGATCACGGCCGCTCCCACTTGCGCCATGGCTTCGCACAAAAGAGTGGGCGGCATCTGTGGGTCGTTCGGTAGGTAGCCCTGAAAGAACTCTTCGTTGAGAGTCAGCCGCTTGATACCCCAGGCCTTCTCTTCACCTTCGATCTTGGTCACGCGATCGATGAGGAGGAAAGGGTAGCGGTGAGGCAGCGCGGCCATGATGTCGGTAATGCCCATAGACTTGTGCGTGATCATGGCAGACAGTTCCACGGAGCGAGCCCCCGCCCTCCTCGCCCCTCCTCCTCACCCCTGTAGCGCGAGCCGCCTGCAGGATGTGTCTGGGCTTCGGGGTACACCTTAAGTATGATGCAAAATAGCTGTTTTATCGTATCGGCGGTTCGAACCCCTATCGGAAAGTTCGGTGGCGCCTTTTCATCGCTTACGACTGTGGAGTTGGGGGCCGCCGCCTGCGGCGCTGCTCTGGAGCGAGCCGGGGTCAGCCCCGACCAGGTGGGGCTGACCATCGTAGGTCACGCTCGGCAAGCCGGTAACGGCCCCAACTCCGCGCGCCAAGTGGCCCGGGCTACCGGGGTCCCGGTGGAGTCCCCGGCCTGGACCTTGAACCAAGCCTGCGCGTCGGGTCTGGCCGCCATCGATCAGGCGGCGCGGGCCATCGCTTTCGGCGACGCCGAGGTGGTGCTCGCGGCGGGCATGGAGAATATGTCGCGGGTGCCGTACCTGCTAGAGAAGGCTCGCTGGGGGCTACGCTTGGGTCACGAGCAGCTGACCGATGCGATGTACAGAGACGGTCTGTTCTGTCCTATGGCGGGCCGGGTGATGGGCGAGACGGTAGAAGATCTGGTCCGGGAGTTCGATATCGACCGGGAAGAGCAGGATCGCTTCGCCGCGGAGAGCCAGCGGAAGTGCCAAGCGGCCCGGGAGGCGGGCCTGTTCGATGAGGAGATCGTGCCCGTCGAGGTTCCGGGGCGAAAGGGGCCCCAGACCGTGACCGCAGACGAGCACCCTCGGAGCGGGGTGACCCCCGAGAGTCTGGCGAAGCTAGCGCCGGTCTACAAGCTGCCCGGGGGTACCGGCACGATCACCGCCGGCAACGCCTCCGGTATCACCGACGGGGCCTCGGCGCTGCTGCTGGTGAGCGAGGAGTACTGCGAGCGGCACGGCTTGACCCCGAGCGCGCGGTACACCGGTGGGGTCACCGTGGGCTGCGCTCCGGAACGGATGGGTCTCGGGCCGGTCCACGCCGTAGAGCGCCTGTTCCAGACTCGGGGCTACAGCTGGGATCAGTTCGACCTAGTCGAGATCAACGAAGCCTTCGCTGCCCAGGTACTGGCCTGTCTGCGCACCCTTCCGGTGCCGGCGGAGAAGCTGAACGTCAACGGCGGAGCCATCGCTTTGGGTCACCCCATCGGCTGCACCGGGAACCGGATGGCCGTTACCCTGCTGCACGAGATGAAGCGCCGGAAGGCTCGGCGAGGTCTGGCCGCGCTGTGCGTGTCGGGAGGGCTAGGTATCGCCGGGGTCTTCGAATCGGTCGAAGGCTAAGGAACCCGGCCGACCTTAGAAGGAATCGAGTTCGCGAACGATAATTAGGCATACCTAATCTTTTTCGTAGGTGGAGCTAACAGGGCGTGAACAGAGTGAAGGAACGACCGACTTTATCGAGCGACACGGAGGCGGTCACCGAAGGACCGAGCGCCGAAGAG